>JAYTFV010000172.1:0-4058 GCA_043734065.1 Planctomycetota bacterium | reverse complement strand
CCCGGTAGAGGCTCTCAAGTCCGCTCTCCTCACTCATCTCCACGAGCGCATCGTGCACCACTTGAGGAAAGGAGGCGTTTCGAGGCGAAACGTGTAATCAGCTATTCGATTTGATTGAGGCATTCCGCAACGCCTCCCAATGCCTCGGATGCGCCTTCCCTTCACCTTGCTTGATTCGCTGGCACGTCGCCGGGGCGCAAAGGCCCGGCCGTTCCGCGTGCAGGACTCCCGACGGATATCCTGGGCTGAATGAGATCACCTGTGCGGATCCGGGCCGCGAGGGCGGACGATGCTCCGGTTCTCGCCGCGGCTTGGGAGGAGTTTGGGCGCTACTACGCCGAGATCGACCCCGCTCGGTTCACCGTGCCCAGCCCGGAGGGGCTAACTGATTGGGTGGCGTCCTGCCTCGACGAGGCGGGCGAGGACGAAGCGTGGTTGCTTGCCGAAGATGATGAGGATTTCCTCGGATACGTGAAGGCGAGCATCCGGCGCCCGAATGCGAATGCGGGTCGAGCAGTCATGCGGGATGCAACCCGAATCATGCTGACCATTGATGCCCTGATCGTGCGTGAGCCTGTGCGGCGCCGAGGGATCGGTACCGCCTTGCTGCGGGCGGCAGAGTCATGGGGGCGTGCAAACGGGGCGAGCGCGTTGTTCCTCTCCACTTCGGCGGACAGCTCTTCTGCCCTGTTGTTCTACGAAGCCGTGGGATATGAGCGCGTATCCATTGGGTTCTCCACCTCTCTTTGATCTAGCCAGTTCTCCCTGCCTGTCCCGGTTTCCCGGCCGCCACCGGCCCCGCCCTTCTCCTTCGCGTCAAGTGCAGTCTTCGGGGCTCATGTGCGCGTGCGACTATGTTGCCGCCATGGAACGTGTTCGCGACGTGACAGAAGACGAGATGATCCTTGCGTTCCTGAGGGCCGAGCGGGGCTCGAAGCGTTGGGGCGACATTGTTCGTACCGCCTTGAACGGCAACATGGATCTCCTTCGTGATGCTGACCTGACAGATTCCGATCAGAACGACAAACGAAGGCAGGCCCTAGCCACCTATCGGGGCTACGGAGAGAACCGTTGGTTGTTCGGAGGCTTTCCGCAAGAGGTTGAATGGGCGGCTGTGAGGGTTGGCCTCGGCGAACTCGGCGGGATGTGCTTCGTGATCTCGCCGGACACGGTCACGCCTTCGGGCGAGCGTGTCTTCGTTGGGCAGGTCGCGGAGGACCTCGACACTCTCATCGACGGCGATCTCAAGCAGAACATCCGGGACTTTGAACGAGCGGTGTCCGAAGGAGCACAGCTGGACACGTCCACTCCGCTGATAGCGGCAGCCGAGGAACCCGAGTCTGTGCACGTTCTGCTGGAGGGATACACAAGGAGTGTGGTGTTCGTTCGGCGATTGCCGATCGAGGTCGAACTCGAATTGATCGTTGGCTACGCGCCTGGGGTCTTGCGCTGGAGCGTGCTCTAGGGGGAGGTCGAGCCCGCCTGCATCCCGCTTTGTGCCCTGCGACGCTCCTTTGCCGTTGATGCTCAGTCCCGGTTTCCCGGCCTTTTCAGTGACAACCGCCGCGACCGACTGACGCTGTGGCTCGTCCGATCTTGCGAGCCAAGGACCGGCCACTCAGCCCAGCGGGCGCTTCAGGTAGGCGACCGTCGAGACGCCGCCCATCGGGTTCTGGACCTGTGCCACGCCGACCAGTTCCCATCCGTCCTCGCCGAACGTGTTGAGGATCTCGCCAGGGGGTTGTCAGCCAGAGTGGTCCTCAAAGTGTGTCGCGACGAGTTGTGCCAGGGATCCGACAATCTCAGCCAGAATCTGGAGGTTCTTGGCTGTTAGCCCGGCCAGGTCCGCTGCGATCTCCACGTCCCGGCTGTGGATCCCGTGGTCGCCTGCTTCTTCGTCGGCGAGGTGCGTGGCCAGCCTCGTGGTGTTGGTCGCGATCGTCTCGGTCTCCGACACGATGCGATCGAGAACCTCTCCCATCCTGTCAACCAGATAAGCCGCCGCGATATACGGATCCCGCGATTGCCGTGTCATCTCACGCTCACCCCTTCAGTTCGTGATCGGTGAAGTCCCTTCAACGTTCCGCTGATCGGGCACCCTCGGCAGACTGTGCGTGACTAGCCGCCGGCCCACCGTTCCTGCATCCCAGCCGTTCGGACCCCTCGGTCTCCCTTGGCCATTGCTATCTCCCGCCCCAGGCACGGCGCATGGCCTCCCCGTGCGCAATCACAGCGGCAACGACCTGGTCGGGAGTCTTATAGGCCTCCTCTGAGTCGAAGCGCAGGACCGATACGCCATGGATCATGAAGAGCCGTTGGCGGCGATTGTCTTCGACGGCCCGAGACGCAGGATGCCAGCGTGGCCCATCCACCTCGACACCAACCCAAACACCGTCGATGTTGATCAGCAGATCCATCTCCAATGTTCGACGATTCAAGCCGAACCCGAGCCTCCCGCGGGCGTTTGGGATGACCCAAACGCCATGCTGATCGAACGCCTTGGCGAGCCGATACTCGCTGACTGACCGGAAATGCATCCCCTCCCAATCCATCGATCGAGCGGGCCTGTCACGCCCTCTGTAGGGCTCTTCCGGGGTGGCGGCGGGTGCTACTGTTGCCATCGGGAATCTCCTCTCCACGGGGGCGTTTCCTTTCGGGCCACGGTCGGGTGCAACCGCCGTGGCCCGTACCTATCTAGATCGTTGCCGTGCCGCTCCTTTCCTGTCGGTCGATCTCGCTTTCCAGGGACGCTACGTCCTCCCCCACCCGGCCCACAGCGGGAAAACACTGTGGATTGCGTAACCGCAGGTGAGGAAGGGAAGTTTCCTGTCATGGGCCTGCTGACCTGGGGGTTCGACTTGGGAGTAACCATGAGAACAAGTGTGAATCACACGTCTGACATTCTGAGGTGTTGCAGGGCAACGGTTTTGACGTGACATGCCTACCCCATGTCGATCCTTCCTTCTAGGGACGAGTATGAGAACGGTCTAGCACGACCGGTATAGTGCCTGCTCATGGGCATGAAGGAGCCGAACTGGGGCAAGATCGGCCAACAGGCTCGGAGGACCCGCGAGAGGTATGAATGGAGTCAGGCCCGAGTGGCGCAAGAGGCAGGGGTATCCCAGCGTCTTGTTTCGAAGATCGAGTCGGGAGGGTGCCGGCAGCCCAGCCTTGCGGTCCTCCGAGTCCTCCAGATTCTCGACATTGCCTACACCAACTTGCCGACGGGTGTTAACGAACCAACGGTGCGGGTCTCAGAGGACGGGTGGGAAGAGGAGATCGAGTGGCCATTCTGGGTGGCGGAGGCGAGCACCATCCATCTCACAACCGCGAACGCCGCGATCGCAAGAAGCCTTCCGGAGGAGGAATACGACTTCAGCATCCGGCTCTCTGGCCCCGCCAAAGTTGTCGTAGAGCCGACGTCGGAAGAGCCACCCGCCGCTGTCGGCGAGGAGGGAGATCCAGTCGTAGTGACAATCCGGTTCACGGGCTCGCCGGATGCCAAGGTTACTGTTCGACGGTCTCGTCCTTGATTGAGTATTCGGGATAGGGCAGCTAGCTCCGAAGCTGCTCTTTCAGCTTCCGTACAGTCGTCCGCGGAAGTTCCAACATCGGCACCTTGACCTCCTGGTTCTCCTCGATCATCTCGGCCGCTGTTTGGAGGCAGCGCACGAACCACCCTCGATCGTCGGGATCCCACCACTTCCGTAGAACCTCGGCGGCCACTCCCGCGACGAAGTCCACGTTCGTTCCCTTGAAGGCTTCGAGGTGGTCGATGAACCTCGTTCCGATCGCGTAGGACCGTTCATCCCTCCGATCCTCCGAACGCTCCTGTCTGATTGCTGATACGGAGGGCCGTACACGACCAGAGAGCACCTGGTCAACGAGCTCATCCGACACGCTCGGCGACGACAGTTCTAACACGGCGCCTGCAGGCAGATGCGCAACGGCTTCGCCTTTGCCCTCGAAGCGCCGGGCCGCGGCCATGAACTGCTCTGCGCTCCGGCGCGAGAGCGCGAACTCCGTATCGAGCCAGTCCCCGAAGTGTCCATGCCCGA
>JAYTFV010000171.1:0-17986 GCA_043734065.1 Planctomycetota bacterium | reverse complement strand
CAATCGTCTTGCTGTCTTCCGCGGCGGCGACCATGGGGTTCTTGTAGGCGATCTTGCCGTCTTTGCCGACGATGAAGGTCCAGCGTTTGGCGGTCGCCTGGCGGGTCAGAGAGATCTCTTGGCCGTCGGTCGTCTTGACCTTGGCGACCTTCTCGGCGATCTCGACGGGCACGCCGAACTTGGTGGCCACCTCGCCGGTCTCATCGGCCAACAGCGTGAAGTTCAATTTGTGGTCCTTCTTGAACACCTGGTGGTTCGCGACCGAATCGCCACTGACCCCCACCACCTCGACCCCTGCCCCTTCCAGCTTGGCCATGTCATCCCGAAACCCGCACGCCTGCTTCGTGCAGCCGCCGGTCAAGTCCGCCGGGTAGAAATAGACCACGACGATCTTCTTGCCGAAGTGATCGGCGGACTTCCAGTCCTTCCCCGTGTCGTCTTTCGACGTGAATTCCGGAGCCTTGGCACCGACTTCGAGCTTGATGTCCTCTGCCATGATCTGTCGTCCCAGTCCCAGGGCTGTTACGCCCGCCACGATCCATACACAAAGCCGCTGCATGGGGTCACTCCTTGAAGGTGTTGAAGAAAACCGCGACCTGTGGCGAATGTGCCCCTCGGAGATCGCACCGATTCACGATTCAGAATACGGTGGGAGTCAACCCAAGGTCAAACGGGCGTTGGCCAGTCCCTCGTTTAGCCGCGAAGTCTTCGAAGCGGAGCGTTCCCTGCCGCGATCAAGACGCAGTGCCGCCTGATCCCATGGCATCGCTCGTTCGCAGGCGGCTATACGCCACCCAGAACAGCACGAGCATCACGGTATCAATCACCGCGAAGGGCTGGAACAGCAGCGGGCAGGCCCCCTGGACCCAATAGTAGCTGGTCAGCCCAACATAGCAGACCTTGAGCAGCATGCCGTACGGGATCAGGTTGCGATTGGCGACCGGATCGCGACTCACCGCCAGGAACATGGCTCCGAAGATCACCAATTGCAGAGCGGCAAATTGCAGGTAGCCCATATGATTCGGCTGGGGGATTCCCGCCCAGTCGAGCAGAGCGGCCCCGCACAGCAGGAACACGAGTCCGATCAGCAGGTCGTACAGACCGGCCACCAGAAACAACAACTTGAGCATCGCGAGCGGCATGTTCATTCTCGATTCGAAAGGGAGGGAGCCTCGACGGGGAACGCCGCCACGGAGACGGCACGAATGGGTGAGCGGTGGGTGAGTTGGTCGAAGAACCGCTTGCGGCGGCGGCTGGTCGCCTCTTCATTGTAGAGCGACTGCGAGACGCGAATCAGCCCGGCCCTCAGTTCCACGGAGGTCATTCCGGTCGGGTGATGCGTCTGATCAAACAGCGTGCATTTCTCCCAGAACCGTTCCTCGAACAGACGGCCCTCGCGGTGCAATCGGTCATACAAAGGGGTGCCGGGGAACGGCGTCTGCACGGTGATCTGGACCTCGTACAGGCCCGACCGCTCGACGAAATCCAGGATCGCATCGAACACGGCGGGCGTCTGCCCATCCAGTCCGAGGATGAAGCAGCCGTTCACCGTGATCCCCGCGGATTGAATGCGGTCGATGGCCCGCTGGTAGTGATCGAGTTGTTTGAGCTTCCAGTTGGACCGCAACTCCAACCCGTCGAGGCCCGACAGGTCGGGGCTTTCGAAGCCGATGAGGACCTGTTTGCATCCGGCGTCGTGAGCCAGGTCGATCAGCTCGAGATCGTCGGCGAAGCTGATGTCGGTCTCGGTGAAGAACCGAATGCCCGCGGGGATCAGCGCCCGCATCAGGGCCTTCGAGTAGGTCTTGTTGACGAAGGTGTTGTCATCGGCGAACTCAATGAACGGGCGGGGCCAGATCGACTGGATGCGGCGAATCTCGTCGATGACTTTGGCGATGGGCTTGGTCTGGTACTGTGGGGCGATGAGGATCGAACTGGCGCAGAAGTCACACTTCCACGGGCAACCGCGCGAGGTCTGGACCGTGATGCGGTTGTACTTCGCCGGGTCGAGTAGTTCGAATCGCGGCATCGGGGAGTCGGCCAGATTCCACGGTCGGGTGGGGCGATACACCGGCTGGAGTGTGCCGCGTCGAGCATCCTCGACGACCTGCGGCCAGACCTCTTCGGCCTCCCCGACGACGATGGCGTCGGCATGAGCCAGCGCTTCGTCCGGGAGCGAACTGACATGCAGCCCCCCCAGCACCACCCGCACGCCGCGCTGACGATAGTGATCGGCCAGTCGGTAGGCGTCTTCAATCTGCGCGGTGAAGCTGGAGATCGCGATGAGGTCGAAGTCTCCTGCGGGCGGAGAGTCCTTCGCAAAATCGAAGATCTCGAAATAGCTCATCTCATCCGTGTCCAGCGTGAGGCCCGCCAGTGTCAATAGCCCCAGGCTCGGCAACTGGGCGATCACTGCTTTGCGCTCCACAAAGCCCGGCATCGACAGCCCGAGGGCGAGCAACTCGGCGTCCCACGCCCGCACTCCGCTCATCGCGATGAAGCCGATCTTCATGGGAGGCTCTCCCACCCAGCCAACAGCGCTCCCACGATCAGAGCTGTCGAGGGGATGACGAAGGCGACCCGGCCCCGCCAGAAGAACGCCGAGAGAAAACAGGCCGGTCCCATCGTCAGCCCACCGACCACAAAGGCCCCCGTAATGACCGGCGTCAGCGCGGAGACATCGCGAGCGGTCGTCGTCAACGGCCACACCACATTCAGCGCCCCGAGGGCAATCAGCGCGATATGCCCCAGCCTCACGAGCCGCCGAGTCCGACTGGTGTACCCCCCCAGCCAGTCCTCCCGCTGGGCCAGCAGTCCGAACACGGCCCCCGTGAGAAACCCGCAGGAGATCAACCACCAACCGATGGAGACGGACATGGGACAGACTCCTCGACTTTTACCAGCAGGGTTCGAATCGAGTCCAGAGCCGCCCGGTCCGTCTTACCAATGCGTTTCACACTACGAACAAAGGCCGACGAAGGAAACATTTCCCAACTCACGATTCGATCTCTCGCATGAGTTCATCGATCGAAGCGACTCCGATCACCGCCAACATTTCCGCCTGCTGCTCGGGAGTGTTGAGAACGTAGGACACAGCTGGGTTCCAAAACAGCAGTCATCCCGACCGCCCGTGAACGAGGAGAGAAGGCGAAGAGCCGCCTCCGCGGGGAGTATAGATGCTGTGACGCGGGGCGACTACCAGCCCTGAAGGACTTAGGTGTCCGTGATCCTGCAGCGAGTGTCACGGATCAGCAGTCGCAGTGTTCTCTCCGGGATTTGTGGCTTGGTATCTCTGACGTGGTTGCCTGGGCTGATCTGGAATTGCCATGCGTAATCGTCCAGCTTTCACCAAGGGGCGGACGTAGTGATCCAGAACATACTGAGGGGTTCGGTCCAGGTTTTTGGCCAATTCTTCCACACTCCACGAACCGTATCGGCACATCGCGGCCACGATGTCTTGGACGGTTTGGGGAGGTTCACGCTGTTTCAATTGGGAGATTTGAGCTGATAATTCCGGCGGTATCACCGGTTGAGCCATACCGGATTGCGCCCCAGCCATACCGGATTGCGATCCAGCCATACCGGATTGCGCTCCAGCCATACCGGATTGCGCCCCAGCCATACCGGATTGCGCCCCAGCCATACCGGATTGCGCCCCAGCCATACCAGATTGGCCTCCGTTCGGCGAAACAGGCCACTCCTTGAAAAGAGTCGTAGTGGGAACATAGTACGCCCCCGCCGCTTTCCCCTTCATCTCCAGAAGTCCTTGGTCCCGCAGCTTCCGAAGATGAGTGCTGGCATTCAGAACATCGGCTTGATTCAGATCACGATAGGCTTGGTTGTTGATGGCACCCGCTTCTCTAACAAAGACAAGTGCTTTTGCGTCTTCAGGCGACAATCCGTAGTCACTGAAACCTTTCAACCACTGTAAGTCTTCGGGAGTCAGGAAGTGGTGAAAAAGCATCGTGACGACAAATTGGTTGCCACTGCGATCCGACTCTAAACTGGTGGATCAGAGAGATGTTTGATGCCACAGATACATTTCAACCACTGATCCGCAGCGCGCTCAAAGTGCTCTGTATTGTGCGGAAAAATGTCCTCGTAGAAGCGATCATCCAATCGATAAAACGGATCCCATTCCGAGCGATCCTGCTCTTCATTGATTTCCCCTTGACATTCCGAAGGGGGCCAGTCGAGACGAGCGCGCCGAAGATCATCCGACCTTGGGTAATGGGGCCCGAAGAAAGACATCGCTTCGCGGATCAAATTGGCCGCATCCGGCAAATCGGCACGTTCACACCACTCCACCATTTCAGGAGCGAGTCGCCCTGTGCTGTTGGTAAAGAACTGGTGAAATCCTCCGTTCTCGATGTCACTCTTCCCGTATATCATGCCCATCAGAATCTGAACGTTACGGGGAAGAGTCGACCTCTCGGGGTAGTATTCGTTCTCCTCCCAGCAGTCGAATGGAAATTCCGTCGCATGGATTCGAGTCCATCGGTCATGGAAATGCAGACGTTGAACAGGGACGTTTTCGAGTTCCTGAATGAGACGCAATCTCTCATCAGCAGACGCTTCATGGCGAATGGCCACGAGCAGGTCCCGGACTTTCTGGTGTTCCTGATCCATGTCGGTTCCTACTCCTCATCATCCCGCAGCTTGGCCAGCACGCTGATGTCGTCCAGGGTACTGGTATCGCCAGCGGACTCGCGACCAGCGGCGATGTCCCTCAGCAGGCGGCGCATGATTTTGCCGCTGCGGGTTTTGGGGAGGGCGGTGGTGAACCGGATTTGGTCGGGGGTCGCCAATGCTCCGATCTGTTTGCGGACGTGGGCGATCAGTTCCTTCTTGGCCTCTTCGGGCGGAATGTCGCCCTTCGGGATCACGAAGCAGCAGATGCCCTCGCCCTTGATCTCATGCGGGAAGCCGACGACAGCGGCTTCGGCGACGAGCGGGTGCGAGACGAGGGCGGACTCGACCTCCATCGTGCTGAGCCGGTGGCCCGAGACGTTGAGTACGTCGTCGATGCGGCCCATTACCCAGTAGAAGCCGTCCTCGTCTTTTCTGGCTCCGTCCCCCGCGAAGTACAGACCAGCCAGCTTGCCGAAGTAGACCTCTTCGTACCTCTTATGATCGCCGTACAGGGTCCGCAGCATGCTCGGCCACGATTGCTTGATGACGAGCAGTCCGCCGTTGTTGGCGGGGACTGGCTCACCCTTCTCATTGACGATCTCGGCCACCACGCCCGGCAGCGGACGCGTACACGAACCGGGCTTGGTCGACGTAATCCCCGGCAGCGGGCTGAGCATGATCGCTCCGGTTTCTGTCTGCCACCACGTATCGACGATCGGGCAGCGCTCGCCGCCGATGACGCGGTGATACCACATCCAGGCTTCGGGATTGATCGGCTCGCCGACCGAACCGAGCAGCCGCAGCGACGACAAGTCGTACTTGTTCGGCCACTCATCACCCCACTTGATGAAGGCGCGGATCGCCGTCGGGGCAGTGTAGAAGATGCTGACTTTGTACTTCTCGATGATCTCCCAGAACCGACCATTGTCGGGCCAGTTGGGAGCGCCTTCGAACATCACCACGCTGGCCCCGTTGGCGAGCGGGCCGTAGCAGATGTAGCTGTGACCGGTGATCCAGCCGATGTCGGCGGTACACCAGTAGGTGTCCTCGTCCTTGAGGTCGAAGACCCACTTCATGCTCATCATCGTGCCGAGGGTGTACCCGGCTGTGGTGTGCATGACCCCCTTGGGCTTACCGGTCGATCCGCTGGTGTAGAGTATGAACAGCGGGTGTTCCGAGTCGACCGGGACCGCGTCGCAGTCGCTGCTGGCTCCGTCCATTAGTTCGTGCCACCAGTAGTCGCGGTCGGGAGTCATTTGGACCTCGCCCCCGGTGCGACGCACGACAACGACCTTCTGCACGCTCGGCGATTTGGCCAGGCTCTCATCGACGGCGATCTTGAGCGGGACTTCCTTGCCGCGTCGCCATCCGCCATCCGCTGTGACGACGATTTTCGCCTGGGCATCGTTGTTGCGGTCGGCGACGGCATCGGCCGAGAACCCGCCGAAGATGATCGAGTGCGTGGCCCCGATCCGGGCACAGGCCAGCATCGCGATCGTCAGTTCGGGGATCATCGGCATGTAGAGCGTGACGCGGTCGCCGGTCTTCACCCCGAGCTTGATCAGCACATTGGCGAACTTGCAGACCTCGCGGTGCAAGTCCTGGTACGTCAGGACGCGGGTATCGCCCGGCTCCCCTTCCCAGATGATCGCAGCCTTGTTCTTCCGCCACGTCGAGAGATGCTTGTCGACACAGTTGTAGCAGGCATTCGTCTCGCCACCGACGAACCACTTCGTGTTTGGCATCTCGCCGACCATCGCCTGGTCGAACGGCTTGAACCAGTGCAAATGCTCCTTGGCCAAGTCACCCCAGAACCCGGCGGGGTCGTCCTTGGCCCGGTTCCACATCTGCTGGTACTGCTGCTCGCTGCTGATATTCGCGAGGGCGGTGAACTCCGCGGGCGGCGGGAACCGGCGGGTTTCGTGGAGCGTGCTTTGGATGTTGTTAGACATAGGAAGGCGAGTGGTGAGTGGTGAGTGGTGAGTGACCAGACTTCCGAAGTCTTCGAAGTCTTCGGAAGTCTCTGTGGGCGGAAAGCTCCGGGGTGGCAACCCCTGGGAGTTGTGGGATGCGTCTACGAATGAGTGCCGGGAATCATCGGAGCCACGGTCGCGGGCGGCGGGCCAGCAGGCTTGTGACCCCCATGCGGCGTGAACTTCGCCACGAGAACGATGCCTGCCACAATCAGCACCATCCCGACACCCATCAGGGGATTAAACTCGGCCCCCTTGCTCTTGTACATGAGGTACTGCGTGATCGCGGTCACAGTCACTGCCCCGCCAAACACGATCGGCATCACCAGCCCCGGACCGGAACCGGCCTTGCCCGCGTTCATCACCGCAAACGTGAGCGTCAGCGCTCCAAACGCTCCCAGCGAACCGGCTAGGAAGCCCCACTTCATGGCCGGGTAGAACTTCCCGCTGAACGAAAAGCTGTCCTTGAACGCAGACATCGCTGCGGCCCCGCCCACACACGCCCAGACGAGGTACGCCACCCCGATGAACAGATAGGGCTTGAAGGCACTCCACTCGGGCGGCTTGGCCGGGCTGCGGGCATTCCCCAGAGCCGGGCCGTAGACTCCCCAAAAGAAGGCCGTCAGCACGGCAAACAGAATGGCCAGTGATCGTTCACTCATCGTTGCGGTTCCTCAGACTTCCCACGGACGGGCCTCCGCAGACCCCTCCTCCGAACAGTGACTTCAAGCCCGTTATGGTAGCGGGGCCGGGAGGCGTTGTCGTCCGAGCGAAGCCGCAGAATCCAGATCGTGTGTGCGTCACGATCATCATAAGATGTCGCTACGTGCGCTAGAACGCGGGCAGCCCGCGCGGGAGGGCGAAGCTCACGGAGGGCGAGGCCAACCCACCAATCGAGCGTTGACGGGGGACGAGGATCAGCTGGCGAATCACTTCGCCCCCACGGAGTGGAACCACGATCGCCCAGGGCGGAGCCGCTGCGGCGTAGCCCTAGGTTCGAGCTGTTGGAGTTCAGCCTTCAGGCTGACTCGACCGCTGGGCGATCGTGTACTCCCAGCCCCCAGACAGGCTAAAGCCTGAACTCCACCAGTTCCCCTCGCCCCGAAGGGGCCAAACTCGATACCCCAGGGTGCCGCCCTGGGAACACGCGGCCCCATCACCAATCAAGGCCCCACGGGACGTTACCCGCTCAATCCCAGACGCTGGGTGCAAGTTCGACAGTAGGAGTTCAGACGAGAGGACATGGTCAAAACAACTTCCCGTTTTCGCCCAGGGGATTTGAAGAGAAGGAAACGAAGGCTCAGGTTCGAAGCTTCTTCGTTTCCTTCGTTTTCTTCTGTTCAAAAACAAATCGGGAAGTTGTTTCAAGCCACATCCTTACTTGCTGCCGTTGGCCGCCGGGTGCCACTGGCGGTCGCATTGGACCGCCCGTGTTTGAGGGCGTGGCGGGAGCGTGGAATCGTGATTCACCGCCTGTGGGCGACTCAATACTGGCGAGTCAAAGCCCCGCCAGTGGCGCTTTGTGCGGGGCGTTGATGCGTACCGCTGAGGTTCCTCCCCGATGACCGACGAGCCAAAGGGGACCGTCCTATGGTGACTCCACCGCCTTCAGAAACTCCCAGATCGCGTCGAACTGTTTCGCAGCGTCGCCGTCGAGGATGTGGCGGACCTTGGTCGTCTTGCCATCGGCGGCGAGCTTCGGCATACGAGTGCCGATGTCGAAGCGCGGCGGGTCGAGAACCCACTGGCGATAGAAGTCGTAGCGCATCCGCTCCTTGGTCAGCGTGAAGTTGATGCCGGGGGCGAGCAGTGTTTTGGCATCGCCGGTCGGGGGTGCATTTCCGAGGGCGTGGCACTGGCGGCAGTCGAGGCCGGTGTTCTGCAGCAGTTGGACCCCGAGGTTCGGGCCGTCCGGGATGGGGGTCGGCCCGCTGGGATCGCTCGCGTCGAGAATGCCGTGCTGGGCGGCCATCCCGGCGGCCAGCACCTCCGCATAGGCCGGGAACGCTGGCATGCGGGCCTTCAGCCACGGACGCGGACGCTCCTTCAGTTCCCCCTTGAGCAGCTTGGCCACCCATGTCTCATGCAGCTTCTCTCCGGTCCAGGTCAGTTGGGGAAGTGTCTCGGGGGCCAGACCGCTTTCGCTCTCTTCGGCGATCAGTTCCGCGCGGGGGCTGGTGTGGAGATCGCGAGTATGACAGGCGACACAGTTGAGACGGGTGATGAGGTTCTCGACCCGCTCGGTGAGTGACTCGGGAGAGTCCGGCAGGCCGGGGTTCTCCAGACATTTTTGGATCGCCTTCCGCTGCCGGTCGGTGAGCACGTAACGTGGGGAGGTCGCGGGGACGGACTCGGCGAGGCACCCCTGGCCGAGATTGCGGAACGACAACGCGGGTTGCCGAGCGACTTCGGCGAGACCGCCTTCGCGAGTCCCATGACACGCTGCACAGCCGCGCGCGGTATAGACCTTGGCACCGTTGGCAGCGTTCCCGACTGGACGAATCTCCGACTTCTTGATCGGTTTGGGGTGATGGAGGAGGGCCACGAGAGCTGTCGCCTCGTCCTCGCTGAGGTGGAAGTCGGGCATGCGGGTCGCGGGGTGCAGAGCAGTCGGCGACTTGAGGAACTCTTTCAGTGCGGCGGGGTGGAACTTCTCGCCGACGTGATCGAGGGTTCGGCGCGTGCGACCGATGGCGGGGCCATCGATCAGTGCCTTGCGATCGAGGACGTGGCACGCGATGCACCCCAAGTCCTCGAACAGCGAACGCCCGCGCGCGATGAATGCCTCGTCAATAGATGGAGCCTGTACGGCGACCTCAACGACTCCTTCGCCGAGATACGCCAGGAGGTCCGCCACCGCCTGCTGGTCCTCCCCGCGCTGAGCATCGAACAGTTGCGGCATGCTGCGGCGCGTGGCGGTCCAGTCGGAGAGCGGCTCTTCGGCCTTCGGAGCCGACGCCAACAGATGGTCGCGCACCCAGTCGCTCTTCAATCGAGCGGCCACCCCCTGGAGGCTCGGCCCCGCCGTCTCCGGGGAGTTCCACCGCGCGGCATCCTTGGGATGCACTCCCTCGGGAGCGGCGTGGCACCTCGCACATTTCATGGTCTCGATCAGCTCGCGTCCTTCCCCAATCAGTTCGCGAGTCTCCAACTTCTGGTCGTGGACATGGAATAACGCTGTCGGCGGGAGTGACTCCTCGGCGAAGTCCGGTCCCGACCACAGCACTCGCATCTGTTGGCCGATGCCTTGCTTCTGTTTCGACAGCACCGGATCGCCGGATTCGATCACGATCTCGTTGTACCCCGCATGCAGCTCGACATCGCCAACATCCGACGCAGGCAACACGTTCTGATTGTCAGTGATCTGGTGCCCGTTGATCCGGATCTGGCCATGCCCGTTCGTCAGCATCCGGAAGTGGTAGACGCCGCGTTCGGGAACCTTCAGCCAGCCTGCCTTGCGATACGCGGTGAGTCCCAGCGGGAGCCACGGGGACGCGGGGGTGTAGGGCGGATGAGAAGTCGCCGCCAGGCGGACCACACGGCGATCGGTCGCTTTTCCAAGGTACAGCACTTCAGTGAGCCCCGGTCGCAGGCGGTCGAGGATCTCCTTGGGGAGTGTGCCCGGAGCGATCCGCCGCACGATCTGTGTCTCCGGAATCACCTCGTCGGGGATGCGATGCAGCGTGTAGGCGAGCGTGCCGCGCGTCGGTTGCTCCATGAACTCCAGACGCAGCGCAAACCGAATCGTCAGCTGGCAACACGGTTGCAGCCCCTCGATTTCGAGGAACACGGTCTGGCGGTCGAGTTTGGTGGCCGACTTCACAAGGAATTCGTCGCGCCCCTGCTCATTCGGGTTCGAGAGCTTGTAGTCGGCGGACCCGTAGACCTGCGAGTACTTGTAGTTCCACGCTTCGACGTGATAGTTCGTCTGATCTTCGATGTCATTGCCGATATAACCCGGGAAGTGAACCGCCAGCCCGTTCTTATAGGTCTTGATCGAATCGGGCAGGTACGGCGGGTTCGACTGCGTATACCGCACCCGTTGCAGACATCCGTCCTGCGTGGCAGCCGTGGTCCAGCCGCGGAGGCCGGTCACATACAGTTGACCATCGTGCGGGCTGAACTTGCCGCGACAGACTCCGGAGTCGAACACGAACGGGAACTGCACGGTGCCGCCTTGCAGAACCGAGTCGCCGTTCGGACCGGAGACTCGTTCTTGCAGCACCTGCAGCATCGTGCATTGGCCGTACGAGAAGTGCAGCATCGTTCCGCGCGGCAGGCCCCAGTGGTCGCTGTCGACCCACACTTCGCCGCCGCTGGAGTTGTCGATGCGGCGCGGGATGTAGGTGAACGGGGCCTCGACGCCGACCGCTTTCAATTGGTCATGCAGGGCAATCAGCGGGTGTTCGAGTTTGTGCGGCGCGAGCGGGCCGGGGTAGCCGAAGTGGTCTCCCTTCAGAATGTCGAAGATGCCGGTGGCGGGGGTCCATTCGCCTTCCTGCGGCGAGGCAGAGAGCTGGCCCTGCGGACCGAGGCCCATGCCGTTCGGGTTGCGCAGGCCGGTGCCGATGACCTCGATCGACTGGCCATCGGGCGAGGTGCGGACCGCTCCCTGCTTGGCGTGCAGAAAGTAGAACCGCCCCTCGGAGTCCGCTTCAAGACACGTCACATAGTCATGCCCGCCGGACGAGGTATCATACTGGTTCGAGAAGCATTCATAGTCGTCCGCCTCGCCGTTCCCATCCCGATCCCGCAGCCGAGTGATTTGGTCGCGACCCAGGACGTACACTTCGTTGTGGAAGACCTTAAGCCCCAGAGGCTGGAACAGCCCGGTGGCGTACCGCTTCCATGTCAGTTCTCGCAGCGCCCCATCAATGCCAGAGACGCGCCACACATCGCCGTGGACCGTACTCACGAACGCCGTCGTCAGCGGATCAATCCCGTCATGCACCGGACCGGCTGTGGGAAAGTCGACGCCGGTGGTGAAGAACAGGGCCTTGTACGGGTTGTCGAACGGGATGGTGATCGTGTCGAGGACGTAGGGGTGCCGACCGGTGAATGTGGTCGAGCCTTTGGTGGTGATCTTCTCGGTCCAGCGGGCCGGGCCGGGAGCGATCCACTCGGCGAGGGGGTCGGTCTTCACGTTCGGGAGCAGTTTCGTAAGG
Source organism: Planctomycetota bacterium (assembly GCA_043734065.1). Taxonomy (GTDB): domain Bacteria; phylum Planctomycetota; class Planctomycetia; order Planctomycetales; family Planctomycetaceae; genus TH-plancto1. Next base: position 6,216 of record JAYTFV010000171.1, on the reverse strand, counting down.
GTGGGTGTGTCATCTTCGAAGCTGATCGAATAAAGCAGCTTGAACCGCAGCGGCTGGTCCCGAGCAGGGAGAGTGAGTTCAGCGCGATTGTTGGCAATCTGGATGCTCATCGGTGTGGGTCTGTTTTCGGTGATGAGAACCACTCGACGCTTGATGGCTCCTTCTGTGAGCTTGATGGAGGCTCTCCCGGTGTCTCCGCTCTTCATGATCTCAGCCTCCAGTGTTGGGTTGGCGGAGAAGAGCGTCAGGTGGATTGGCTCCGGCCCAGCGGCGATTTCGAATTGACGAGAGAAGACGCCGTCGGCCTCGCGCCACGGGGACTCGCGCACCAGCCGTTTGTCGACGGTGTACTCCAGCACCACGCGCGGCTCATGCGAGTACATGCGGCGGTACTGGACTTTCGAGCTGCCCCAGACCGGTCCTTCGGGGATCGCCATTTGGAGCGTCCCATTCGGCTGGGGCGAGGCGATGATCCCGTACCGCGCGGGGTCGAACTTCAGGAACCCACCGGTCCAGATCGCCCGCAGCCCGCAGTGCTGCGTGTCGTAACAGAGGGTCGCACTCTGGTCGTCACCGACACGGATCGAGAGCCCTTTCTTCACCGGGCCATTCGGCAGGGCCACGATGCTGCCGAGCCAACGCCCGATCTCGGACTCCTGCCAGCGGCCATCGACCGAGTTCTTCTCGGTCCAGTCGAACCCCACCTGCTCCTTGCCCCAGTGGTTCTGCTCGGTCTTCGGGGAAGCTGTACTCGCAGCTGTGGGCGGAGCGGAGGCGAACGCATCGAGCTTCCGCTTGCACTCGTCCGGCGATTTGCCGTCGGCGAGCTTGTCGAAGTGCCACAACCCCAGCGTCGTCGCCAGTTGCCGCTCATCGAGCAATGGCGCTTCCGTCGGCAGCTCGGGGAACTCACGCACCCCACGTGTGAACCGTACCTCGTCGATCAGACCCGCGCAGCCGATCGTCCCTTCCACGAGTTGACCGATCGCGATCGGTCCGGCCTCAGCGGGCTTCGTGGGCGGCAGCGGCTTGTCCAGAACCACCTTGCCATCGACCATCAGACGCAGTCTGCCCGGTTCGAACACCATCACCACATGGTGCCACTGCCCATCCGCGATGCTGACCTCGGTCTGGTAGTCACCGCCGCGCCCCGGCATGTAGACCGCGAAGTGTCCCGACCCGGCGTGCGAGTACATCTCCCAATGCGTGGCCGACGACTTTGGCTCGCTGGCGATGAGGATGTTGTACCCCTCCTTCGAGGTCAGCTTCGTCCAGCAATCGACCGTCACCGTCGCGTTGCGATGGTCGGCATGCGCGGCGAAATAGGCCCCGCCCTTCGAGGCATCCAGGGCCTGACCGAACTTGCCTTCCACGAGGACCAGCTTGCCGGTCGGCTTCGGAGCCGGAGCTGCAGCGTCCTTGGGCGGCTCGGCCTTCGGGACCGGCGGTGCTCCATCGGCGGTGAAGGCGATTATCTTGCGGTTCGCGGCCCAGGCGGTCGCGCGGCGGAGCATCTCGTTGGCCTCGAACGCTTCGTAGGTCCGCTCGCTGTGCCCGAGCAAGGTCTGGAACACCCGTCCCTTGCCATAGGTATAGACCCACGCGAGCGGCTCATCGCGGTTGGTCGCTTTGGAGTGAGCGGTGATGAGCGGCTCGATGGGGTCGGTCCCGTCCTGGCGGAAGTAGAGTTCATCGACGATCGGGAATCCCTTCAATCCCGCCGTGATCTCATGCGGCAGCTTGGTCACGGCCACCTCGAACGGCCCGAACGCATCGTGGCCGCTCTGAGCCTCGCCCTTCCCGTTGTGGTTCCAGACGCGCCGCACGATCTTGCGGTACTCCGGCCAGTCGGACTCCCCCGCCATTGGGAGCGAAGCGTTCCACGCCCCGTTGGCGAAGTGGACCACCACCAGCCCGCCGCCGTCCTGCAGGAAGTCCATGAACTCCTGCTGGGCTTTGGGCGAAAGGCTCTTCGGGTCGTGCCAGTTCGCATAGCTGTTGAGCAGCACCACGTCTTGAATCTGAATCAGGTTCGTGAAGGCCGTTTCGGGGTCGGTGCTGACGGTGACTTTCACGCGCGGGTCGAGTTCGAGCTGGGCCTTGATCACCGGCGTCGTCTGCTCCCAGTTGTGCCACTTGTGGGCTTCGTTCCCGGCGATGAGCAGCACGCGGATCGGCTCCGCGTCGAGCTGGGCTTTGTCGGTCCCTTTGACGCCGGAGAGGGCTGCGGTGACTTCTTGGTGGGTGAAGTAGCGGGCCTGGACGCCGCCCTCGGGGACTTCGACTTTGGCCGTCCAGGCGAGGGCGTTGAGGATCAACGTGCGGAACTCGGCGACCTTCCAGTTCTCGTAGAAGTGCCCGCAGGTGGTGCCGAATCCGCGACCGCCGTTGGTCCGCTCCTTGGCCCATGCGACGATTTTTCCGTCCGGTTCACGACCAGGAAGGACCGGCACTGAGAGCAGCGGAGTGGCGGCTTTGACGGTGGCTGGGTCAGCTCCCTCGGGCAGGAACCGCACGTTGAAATAGAACTCCTCCTTCATCGAAAACGGCTTGATCCCCCGGCTAATCGCATGCAGCGGCGAGGCGATCTCGATCGCTGTATCGTGCGTCTGAATCGCCGAGTACCACTTCTTTTGCCCGTTCTCCTCCCAATCAAAATACCCGCCCGACCAGTCCACGATCTGCTTGGCATACTTGTCCGGAGCAAACGTCGAGAAGTGAAACGTGCAGAACCCACAGCCGCGATCGATCTGCTTCTGCACCTGCGCGAGGTGCTCCTCCGACCCGAAGTGCGGAGCCTCCGCATAGGCGTCCCCGTCCCGCCCGTCCGAGATCACCATGATCGTATCGGCATCATCCAGCGTCGCCGGATCGCTCGGCCATCCGTCGAGGTGGTACTCCACCCGCACTTGCTCGGCGATGTTCGAGTTGTCGAGCATCACCTTGAGCAGCTTCACGCTCCACGGGTAATCGTGGATCCCATTCCCCACCGGCCCGTGGCTCTTCGGCCCCGCGATCAGGACGATCTTGCGCGGAGAGTCAGCTGCAAATGTCAGGGAGGTCCAGCCGAACAGACACAGGAGCAGGCTCATCCAGGTGTGTCGCATCAAGTGATCCTTGGGAAGGTAAATCATCGCGGAGGTTATCGAGAAGCACTCGTCGATTCCAAATCCAGAATCCACTGCTTAGTCCTCACGCCCCCCGCTGCACTGAACCCGCCGAGTCCGCCCGCCGAGCCGACCACGCGGTGGCAGGGGACGATGATCGGGACGGGGTTGGTCGACATCACCGTCCCCACCGCGCGGGCCGCTCCGGGAGAGCCGACCAGCGCGGCGACCTGACCATAGGTCAGCGTCTCCCCGCGCGGGATCGCGCGGACAGCGTTGACGACCCGTTGCTGAAAGTCGGTCAGCGGGCGGGAGCGGAGCACCTCGACATCGTTGAAGTCGACCGCGCGTCCGGCGGCATAGCGTTCCAGTCGCTGGCGGAGCTGCGGCGACCAGTCGGCCTCTGCGACCTCGTCCGCGCCCGTGTGGAGTGCCACGCGAACGGCAAGGAGGGATGCGTGTCCAAGCGTCACGCGGCAGACCCCCTCCGTGTTTCCAAGCAACCCGAACCACCCGATCTCGGTCCGGAACAGGCTCAGCGACAACGGGAGCCAATGGCGGCGCGGTGTCGACGGCTGGACTCTCGTGGCGCTGGCGGGCATTCTGACCTCGTTTCTGCGGATCGTCGGATGATCGAACCGCCGTCGATGCGACCCCTCATGGCCCCACATCTGCGGTTCCTCGAACTGGACTCACCACTCTATGTTGTCGATCAGGCCGCTCGATTGCGAGGCACACGCTCTCCCGACCCAACCTCTTGTTCGGGACCGCCAATGGGCGAATCCCCCCGGGTGATTAACCTGTCTGCCTGTTCAGAGGACAGAATCTGAAGATCGTCTACAATCATCGGTGAGCGGTCTCGAATCACGAGTCCGCCCACACGAATTGCGTGACGAATGGGGCACTCGTCAAGCAACATGCGTACACATGTCTGTGGCCAGAGGAGTTTCAACATGTCCGATCGCCCCGCCTTGTCCCGTGCCGAAATGGAGGTCGCCCGCATCGTATGGACACTCCGCGATGCCACCGTGCGACAGGTTCTCGACAACCTGCCCGAAACCCGTAACATCAATTACAAGACCGTCCAGACCTTCCTGCGCAGACTCGAAGGCAAGGGCTATCTGGTCTCCAAACGCGACGGTCGCAGCCTAGTCTACACCGCCGACGCCCGCCCCAAGCAGGTCATCCGCGACACGGTCAAAAACTTCCTCAACAACCTGTTCAACGGCGAGCCGCTGCCGCTCGTCGAACATCTGATCCGCGACCAGGGCATGGGGCAGGAAGACATCAATCAGTTGCGAACTCTGCTCGACGAACTCGATGCGGGCAACGGCAACAAGTAAGTCAGGCAGGGGGAAATAGTCAGGCGGGGGGAAATAGTCTCCCCGCCCCAGGGGCTAGCCCTCATGATTCCCTCGCTGTTGCACAACTTCGACTGTTGGAGTTCAGGCTTTAGCCTGCCCGAGGGCAGACAGTGCCGTAGCTGTCCAATGTGCGCAGCGTGGCCCAGACACTGCTTTGAATGTCTGGGTTGCAGAGCAACAAGACGTTACGAGGGACAGCTCGCCATTCCATCCCTCTTGTTCCTGCGTCACCCAGACATCCAAAGCGATGTCTGGGCCACCCCGCGGTCGCGGGGCGAGGGACGTAACGTCACAAAACTGCATCTGCCCAGACGCCCCAGACATCCCAGGACTCGCCCGTTTCATCAGGCCAGGCCGGGGGCTGACTTTTTTCGTCAGCCTCAACGATGGTGGGCGTGGCAGGCCGTCTCGGTGACGAGCATTCCGAGCCAGCGATCCAACATCACACGGGCGAGCCTCTCCTGCGTCGAGGCCATTCGCAAAGCCCCCTGACCGCGTCGCCTCCATGTGACGATCTGCTTCACAATATATTGGGCTTTTCATTGGCCACGTCGCTTTGATAGTCTGGGTAAGGCAAATCCACCAACTCCGAGAAGACCGGGAAAGAGGATGTCACTGATGACCGCAGACTTAAAGTCTTCCAACGATGGACAGCGAGAGACGAGTGCTCGAAGTTACTCCCTGATCGCGTCAATTTACGACTCGATGAATTCTCTCTTGACCGGTGGGCAGAACACGGCTGCAAGACTCTCACAATTAGAGGAGATCGAGCCCGGAGATCGCGTGTTGTACGCGGGCGCGGGAACCTGTGACGATGCACTGGAGGCGGCTCTCAAGGGGGCTAAAGTCACATGTCTCGATCTCTCCCCCGGGATGCTTGAGAAGGGGCGACAGCGTTTTGAAAAGGCCGGTCTCGTCGGCGAATTTGTCTGCTGCAACATCATGGAGTACACCCCCGACGAGCCCTTCGACATCGTCACGGCCAACTTTTTCCTGAACGTCTTCTCACGGCCCGTCATGGAGAAGGTTCTGAAGAAGGTTGTCTCTTTTGTGCGGCCAGACGGCAAGCTGCTCATCGCAGATTTTGCGAGGCCCTATGGGAATCCACTCCTGATGGTCATTCATTCCATGATGTTTCACGGGACATTTATCGCTCACTGGGCGTTAGGTCTCGCTTCCCTGCATCTGATCTATGACTACACTCGGTACTATCAAAAATTGGGGATGAAGCTCACCGGGCGAAAACGATTCCGTCTCTACTGGAAAGGCCCCTGGCTCTTTGAGATGGTCTCCGGAATCAAGGTGGGCGACAAAGAGGCAGACGCGGGTGTGACTGCCTGACAGGTATTGGACCGCAAGGAAGTCCTGTAAGTTCCTACTCCTTTGGGGTCTTCCCTGGAGGAGGAGCGTCATTGCCGTCGTGAGCATTAAAGAGCAATCCGAAGAACCACTTCAGCAGCAGCTTGCCCGGCGGGTAGATGGCTTTGACATAGATCGACAGCCAGGATCCACGGCACCCCAGACGTTGTTTGAACTGATCTGCCGACGCTCCGAAAAAGACTTTGCGGACTCCGGGAACCAAGCCCTGTTGGAGTCCACGGTAGATCGTATTGAAGTACAGGTCGGCTTCCGCGTTGAGCGAATAGTCGAGTCCCACCGTGGAGATGACGTGCTGGTCACCACCCGCCAATCCACAACAAAAGCCCACAATCTGGTTTCCCTTTTTGAGGATCGTGAAGCACGAC
>JAYTFV010000170.1:0-7970 GCA_043734065.1 Planctomycetota bacterium | reverse complement strand
TTATTGGCGATCTCCTTCGCCTGCTGCTTGGCTCCCTCGGTCGACAGGCTCTTCACGGGAGCTGGGGTCTGGGCCTCCGCAGTCGAAGTGGCGGGAACGGCCTTCGGCTCTGGCAGAACCTCTGGCTCCTGTCCAAATGCCGAAAGAGAAAGGCCAGCAACAGACACAGCGCACAGCAGAATGAGGTGTTTCACAGCAGTCTCCAGCAAATGGGGGTAACAGCCCGTCGAACAACGTGACACAGCCATTCCACGGGTCGCGAGTCAGTGTAACGATTCGACTCCAGGAGTGGATCACGATTATTGTCGGTCAATCGGCAGAAAGTGGGGAGGTTGCCTGGAGGGTTGAGGGTTGAGCGTTCCCACGCCCCACTTCACAATCCCCCCGCGCTTGTCGAGCCAATTCCGCGCGGGTATGGTCCCGCTCTCCACTCCCCGCTTCGAGGTTCCCCATCCATGCTCGACCTCTACGACAATATCCAGGACGCCTCCCAGTTCATCCGCAGCCAGTGGAGCCGCACTCCCCACGCGGCGATCGTCCTCGGGACGGGTTTGGGGGCCTTGGTGAAACGGATCGAGGTCGAGGCCAGCATCGACTACGAGGCCATCCCCCACTTTCCCCAGTCGACCTCCATCAGCCACACGGGGCGACTCGTCTGCGGCCTGCTCGAGGGCCTCCCCGTCATGGCCATGGAGGGTCGCAGCCACATGTATGAAGGGTACTCCCTCCAGCAGATCACCCTCCCGATCCGCGTCTTCCAGGCCCTCGGAGCCCAGCTGTTGATCGTCTCGAACGCGGTCGGCGGGATGAACCCGTTCTACGCGACCGGGGATATCATGGTGATCGACGACCACATCAACCTGATGGGGGCGAATCCGCTGATCGGGATCAACGACGACCGGCTGGGACCGCGCTTTCCGGACATGTGCGAGCCGTATGATCGGAAGCTGGGGCAGGTGGCCTTGGAGATCGCTCGCCGCGAGAACTTCGCGTGCCACCGAGGGGTGCTGGTGGCCGTCTCGGGTCCGAATCTGGAAACGCGGGCGGAGTACCGGTTCCTGCGCCAGATCGGGGCCGATGTCGTCGGCATGTCGACCGTGCCCGAGGTGATCGTGGCGGTTCACTGCGCTCTGCGGACGGTTGGCCTGTCGGTGATTACGGACATGTGCCTGCCGGACGCCCTGAAGCCCGCCAACGTGGCCGAGATCATCGCCGTAGCCAATTCGGCTGAGCCGAAGCTGACGGCGCTGGTGACGGGGTTGTTGGCGTCGGAGCGGGTGAACTCGGTATGATTCATAATGAGGGAATGGGGGGCGATTCAGCAGGGAGATCACGATTCTCTAGGCCCGCATAGACGAATTCGCTACGATCAGCGTGCTGAAGCGGCTTCCCACACGATGAAAGGATGCCTCGTATGCTCGTCAGGCAGCGAATACTGATCGAATTTCTCCACCAAGCAGCTCGACCTGTGTCGAAGTTGGAGTTGGTGAAATGGATGTTTTTGCTGCGACAAGAGACACAAGAGAGCTTCAAGACTTCATTTTACGACTTCGTTCCCTATCACTACGGACCATACTCATTCTGCCTCAATCGGGAGATTGAGAGTCTCGTCGAATCGGGATGGATTCTTGCAGAAGAACGCACTTGGGAGTTGGTCCGTAAGCCGGATGATGCTGTCGCTGGAACCAATGGGGTTGTTCGCGAAGTGAGGTCACTGGTTCGACGCTTTGGGGACCGCCCTCAAAACGAGGTCATCGACCAAGTTTACAGTCGATATCCCGAATACACAGTGAACAGCAAGAGGGCGAAGCTCGCCACTCGAAAGATTGCCGATCCTCAAGTCTTCACCGCCGGGTACGAAGGACTCCAGGTCGATGGGTTTCTCAATTTGCTCGTTCAAGAGGGAATTCAGAGCTTGGTTGATGTTCGCAGCAACCCGATCGCCAGGCGATATGGGTATCACCGGGGAACTCTTTCCAAACTGTGCTCGCTTCTCGGAATTCAATACACTCATGTCCCAGCTCTTGGGATTCGGTCAGAGTTACGTCGATCTTTGGAAACACAAGCCGACTACGACCATCTCTTTGAGAACTACCGGCGAGACACGCTCGTTGAGGAGCGCCAGTGGGTCGAACGTGTTTCAGAATCTGTGACCGCACAACCTTCCGTTCTCGTCTGCATGGAGTCTTGCCCCTCCCGTTGCCATCGCAGTCGATTGGCAACTGAAATCAGCAAGATCACAAGGCTGCCGATTGTTCATTTGGGGATCAACAGATGACTTCCGCTGACGGTGTCACGCGAACTAAAGTTCTCATCACTGTGATGACCTACCCACATCCGTCACGGGGTTACCAAGAGCTTGTGTGTACCGCCGGTGTCACGGAGTCTGGCGAGTGGGTGCGATTGTATCCCGTCGACTATCGGTATCGTTCACCGGACCAGAAGTTCAAGAAATACCAGTGGATCGAGTTGGATCTGTTTCCAAGGGGAGCAGGCAACGACAAAAGGAGGGAAAGCCGCAGACCCGATCTGGATTCCATTCGGCTCTGTGGAGAGAGAATTCCCTCCGATAACAATTGGGCCAAGAGACGAGAAATCATCGATCGATTGCCCTGTCACACGTTGAATCAATTGAAAGCCTTGTACGAGACCGACAAGACATCCCTGGGAGTCGTCCTACCGACCGAGGTTCTCGACATAGAGATTCGACCCGTCACTGACGAGAAATGGAAGCCCGAATGGCAGAATCTGTTTTCACAATTGACACTGTTCGGACCGTCTCAGAAGCCTTTGCGGAAGATCCCCTACACCTTTCACTACATCTTCAAATGCCAAGACAGCGACAAGCCCCATGTGGCCATGTGCGAGGACTGGGAGCTTGGCGCGTTGTTTCTGAACGAGACAGCCAGACTGGGTTCGGATGAACTGGCGGCAGAAAGCGTCAAACAGAAGTATCTTGGTGAAATGTGTAGTGCGACGAAGGACACGCGGTTTTTCATGGGGACTCATTTTCCGTACAACACGTGGTTGGTTCTCGGCGTTTTCTGGCCACCCTTACCTCCAAAGAACCCTCAAAAGACCTTTGCGTTCGATTGACTGACAACAAGACGGGGCACATAGCCTTTGTGTCACTCATCTGAGAGGTTGCTTGATGGAATCGCAAGACACATTCACTAGCCGCAAAGCCCGACCGAATCACCGCGTGTACCTCGAAGTCCTGCGGCGGATGACGCCGGAGCAGCGCATCGCGAAGGCGTTCGAGTTATCGGAGATGACTCGTACCTTGTTCCGTCAGGGACTCCGCGAGCGGTTCCCGGATCTGCCCGAAGATCAGTTCCATGCCCTGTACCTGGAGCGGCTCGCGCTGTGTCACAACAGAAACTATTGAGTCTGGTCGCGGGACGACTGAAGGCCCTGAACATCCCGTGCATGCTGACGGGATCGCTGGCCTCCAGCCTTCAGGGAGAGCCACGCTCGACCCACGATGTCGATCTGGTCGTGGACCTGAATCTCGCACAAGTCGATTCGCTGGCGACTCTCTTCGCAGCGCCAGACTTCTACCTGAGCAAATCCGCCATGCAGGACGCTGTCAAACAGCGGCGGATGTTCAACTTGCTGGACCTGACCAATGGCGACAAGGTCGATTTCTGGCTGGTGACCAATGACCCGTTCGACCAGAGCCGATTTCGCCGTCGCCGACCCGCACGCATCGCCGGAACCGAAATCGATGTCAGTTCTCCGGAAGACACGATCCTCATGAAACTCAAGTGGGCCAACGCCAGCGGGGGCAGCGAGAAACAATTTCACGACGCACTCCGGGTCTATGAACTCCAGTCCGCTTTACTGGATCGAGCCTACATGGAGCGTTGGCTAAAACCTCTGCAAGTCACCGAACTCTGGCAGCGTCTTCTGGCAGAAGCGGAACCGATGGAGTGAGCGTTGAGGCAGATGGCATCGTCGCTTCGTTCGGCTTGATACCGGAAGCACTGCACTCTGCCTTCGCCACCGTTAATGCCTTGATAAGCCCGAAGGTTCCTCTGGCCCAGCTCCATCTGACTCCATTGCCACCCTCACGCCTTCACGACCGGGTTCACCAGTGTTCCAATCCCGGTGATCGTGATCGACACCACATCGCCGTTCTCCAGCGTGAAGTGGTCCGGCGGCACGACTCCGGTGCCGGTCAGCAGGAATGCTCCGTCGGGGATGTCGTTCTCCTTGCCCAGCCACTCGGCCAACTCCCGCAACTCCCGCTTCATCTGACCCAGTGAGGTCGAGCCTCGGAAAACTTCGGCCTTGTTTCGAAGAATGAGGATATCGATCGCGAAGGCGTCCTTCTGCAGCGGACCATCGGCCAGCAAAATACACGGTCCCAGACCACAGCACTGGTTGTAGACCTTGGCCTGCGGGAGATACAGCGGGTTCTCGCCTTCGATGTCGCGGGCCGACATGTCGTTGCCGATCGTATAACCCACGATCTGCATCGCCGGGTTCAGCACCAGCGTGAACTCCGGCTCGGGGACCGACCAGCGGCTGTCGGTTCGGACGCGGACCGGCTCGCCGGGACCGGAGACGCGGTGCGGAGTGGCCTTCAGGAATATCTCCGGGCGGGGGGCGGTGTACACCTTGTCGTAGTGGCTGGCCCCGGCCTCGGATTCCTCCATGCGGGCGATTTGGCTCCGCTTGTAGGTCACGCCCGCCGCCCATACTTCTTGGCGGTCGATCGGGGCTAGGAACGTCACCTCGCCGGTCTTGATTGTTCCGGCCTTTGGATCGACGAGGAACTTCGCCAACCCCACCGGATCGGGAGCGTGCAGAATGTCCGACAACAGCCGGATTCCGCCCACTTGCTCCATATCGAGCAGCTGCACGCCGGTGTCTTCGACCATCGCCACGCGGACCTTGCCGTCCGCCAATCGCACTTTCGCCAGTTTCATCCGCTCAGCTTTCGATAGGTCCGCAGGGCTTCCAGAGTCAGCTGCATGTCGGGGGGAAGTTCGGCCTCGAACACCAGCGGTCGGTCGGTGACCGGATGCCGAATCTGAAGCCGAAAGGCATGCAGTGCCTGCCGGTTGATGAGCGTATCATCTCCACCCTCGATTGTCTCGGGAGCCGCCAACTCGCCTCGCGTCACCTGCTCGTGACCGGCGTACAACCGGTCGGCGATGATCGGGCATTTGAGGTGCTGCATATGCACCCGCAGCTGATGTGTGCGACCCGTCTCGGGGAGCAGTTGCACATATGTGAAGCCCCGAAACCGCTCTAGCACCTGGTAGAAAGTGACCGCCTCGCGGGCTCCGTGTTCGCCCTCATCGCAGATGAGCATCTTCTCATGGCTCTTCGGGTGGACCTTGATCCAGGTGCGGATGTAGTCGGAGTCGCGCAAGAGAGTTCCGCGCACAATCGCCCGGTACTCCTTCTTGACCTCGCGCTGTTCGAACTGCGAACTGAGGCGGCTGTGAACCGAGTTGTCCTTGGCAATGACGATGACACCGGTCGTGTCGCGGTCGAGGCGATGCACGATTCCCGGTCGCAGCTGGCCCGCGACCGAACTGAGCTTGTCGAAGTGGAACTGAACGGCAGCTGCGAGAGTGCCCTTGAAGTTCCCCTTGCCGGGGTGAGTGACCATGTTGGCGGGCTTGTTGATGATGGCGAAGGAGTCGTCCTCGAAGACGATCTCGATCGGCAGGTCTTCGGGCTGGAGCGTGTTGTCCGGCAACTCGGGGAGCCGCACGGAGAGCCGGTCATTGACTCGCAACCGCTTGGAGGCTTTGACGGGCAGGCCGTTGAGCTGGACGGAGGATTGCTCGATCGCCTTTTGAAACAGTTCACGGCTGTAGTTGGGGTACAGCCGGGCCAAGTAGTGATCGACCCGCCAGCCGTGGGCGCGGGCCTCCACGGTGACGGAGACGGGTTCGCTGGCCGAGAGCGTTGGGGCGTCGACCTCTTCGAGGAGCGATTCGTCGGCGGGGTCGAGATCAGGGTCCATCGGGATTCAAATCTTGAAAGGAAGTGAGATTTCCAGCATCCAAAGTTTTCCGCCAATTGTGAGGCACGCTCGATGCTATGGGATCACTGTCGATTTAGCGCAAAGCCCCAAAATTGTATTCACGAATGCCTTCAACTCGGGACACTTTTCAATCGCGACCATCAAGTCAGCATCCAGGAGTATTCGTCCAGCATCGCGGGGCTTGTCATAGCTGTCACGGCACTTACCAGCCTCGAAAAGTTTCCCCATGCGGTGGGCCGGTGGATTGTGATGATTGACTTTCTCGGGATTTGATCCGAAGGGAGCAGCATTAGGTTGCCCAGACAGCATTCGAATCCGATCCCAAAACGGCAACAGCCACGCTTCGAAATCGTGGAGAGCGACATGTGGAAAAAACGCAGGTTGGTTTCCCACCCATTGCCGCATCTTTGACTTGGCATCTTCGGCGTCCACGAAGCCTGGATAGACATCGGTCAGAGCGATGACTGCATCGGCAGGGTTGTTCTTGTCGGAGAGTAGCCTCGTGACTATTCGTCTGAGTTTTTCGCCACTCGGAATTGCGCCACCGCTATCAACAAAGTCCAACTTCGGCATCTGGGTTTTCCGTTGCAATTCCAGAAATCTGGATTTCAGAAACTTGACCAGACAAGGTTTGAACGCTTTCTCGGTCCTTCCCTCGCAGATGATGACAATCCTCACGGTCGGCCCCCCATACGGCCGAGCTGCCAGACTTGATCGAGGGTGTATTCGCTGAGCCACTCATCCAGATCGAGGTCTTCGGCACGTGTGGCTGTCGTCACCCCGTCTTCCATGTCGAGCGTGACGACTTCACTGGGCTGCAAGGACCGCACGAGTCGGTCAGCATGTGTCGCCACAATCAATTGCGTCCTTGTTGACGCCTCACGCAAGCAAACAGCCAGCACAGACAGAAGCTCCGGATGCAGGCTGACTTCGGGCTCATCGAGCAGCGTGACCTCCGTCAGTCCGGGACTGTACAGCAGGGTCACGAGCCAGAGAAAGCGAAGCGTCCCCTCGGAAAGCTGGTGCATGAAGAACGGATGCTTGATGTCCCGTTCCTTCCAGGTGATCGCCATCAATCCCGCAGCCACAGGCGGAAAATTGAGACGCTCGAAGCTGGGAAAGCCGACGCGGAGAGTATCTTCGATCGTTTCAAATCGATCGGGATCCGCTTCTCGCATCCAGTACAGGCAGGTCGCCAGATCCTCACCGTTCTGTCCCGGCAGCTTCGCCTCACGCATCTGCTGGGGCAACCGCACGGGGGCTCGTGAACTCACATCCAGCACATGGTAATGGGTCGAAGAGGCTAGCGTTCTTCGAAACTTCTCCGGTTCCGGATACATCTTCGGAACCTGAGACAGAGCCGATTCCAATTTGTCATAGTCTTCCCAGTTGGGGGCAGCGAGGTTTCGAGTCGCTGGATCGTAATACCTGACTCGTCCATGCACGGTTTCGAGATGTTTCATCGGCACCGATTTCGTCGCATCCATTTGCTGTGTGAGAGACTCATCCGGAATCTCATAGGATGTCCCTCCCGGTTTCAGTGAGATTGCATACTTCAACGGAGCGTAACTCGGAACTTGTCGATGAAGCTCGAATCGAACAAACTGAGCTTTCTCCCCCTCCACCCCAGCAATGACTGATAAGTTGGAGTCAACTCCGAATTTATCGCTGATCGTCTTCTTCAAGTCACCGGACGCTGAGGCGGACAGCAGTGTGAACACATCCAACAGAGAAGTCTTCCCGCTCCCGTTCGCCCCGATGAGCACGTTGAGTGGGCGCAGTTTCAACTCGACATCAGACAGGCGTCTGAAGCCTTGAACGCGAATGCTCTCAAAGATGTTCATCGCGATCTCCTCATTGACCCGAGTCCGTTCACCCAATGCTCAACCTTCAAATCTGACGGGAGCCGACGATTGACCCGCGATCACCCACTGGTGTGTGAAGGATATCAAAACAGGGCAGG
>JAYTFV010000169.1:0-2828 GCA_043734065.1 Planctomycetota bacterium | reverse complement strand
CCCCACGGGGTTGCGTCACATGCCTGACGCAACCCCGTGGGGGTTGGAACTCGAGTCATCGATCGCAAACCCAGGGTTTCCCGCTACGCGGGCCACCCTGGGCTACGGGGCGTGACCCCTTCGGGGTCGGGACACCGACGTTTGGGACGCACCCACTTCCAGCCTGTCGTCCGTTCAAGATGACAGGCTGGAAGCCTATCCCACGTGCACATCATCTCCGTCGCTCAGTCGCGAAACTGTGAGGTGTCGAAGCGATACCAGGTCTCGCCGACGGGGCGTCGCCAATTCACCGGGCGGGTGACCGACTTCAGGTCGCCGACTTCCGGGGCCTCTTTGTCCAGAGCCAGTTTCTCGGCGCGGGTCGGCTCATCGACCGTCTCATCCGGCTGAATGCAACCGAAGACGACGGCGATCAGGGGGCGCTGCGGGGGAGCATTCGGAGCGGGAGACTGATCCAGCGACATCCCCAGCGGAGCAATGACGCGATCCACAGCGGCCAGAGCGGGCGAGGCCGTCTGCGACCAATAATCTCCCATGGTCGGATTCAGCGTGATGCAGGCCGCCACGAGACTCGCCGCCACACACATCACCGTGGGCCAGGGAGCCGGTTGGGGACGATACGCGGGAGCAGGCAGGACAAAACCTATTGAGGAATGTTGTTTGTTCATGAGCACAAGTCAGGGCAGGAGATCAAGGACGAGGATCAACGACGATGCCCAAACGTAGGTCGAGATTCGAGCCGGTCAAACGCGTGTTGCGATTCTCCCACGTCAGACTTGAGGGAATCCCCGGCAGAATCGTCAGAGCTGTAACAACTACAAACCTCGGAAAGTAGACCGGCAAATCTCGCCCGTCTTATTGACCTGTTTTTCCCATCGGCGATACAAGTCCCCCCGCCTTGGTGATCTCTGCCGCTGACAGCGGAGGGACACCGGGGCTTCTCCCTCACGTTCGATCAATGACACGTTTTCGACAGGATTCACCCATGTTCGGAATCCAGACCCGCCAGTGGGCTGCCATCATCGTCGCCTCTCTGGCCAGCCCCGTGGCCCTGATGGCCCAGTGGAACACCGCTGGCAGTTGCAGTTGTTACACCCCGGCCCCGATCGTGACCACGGCCAGCCAGTGTATGCAGCCCGTGACGACGATGGTCGCCAAGCAGATGGCGGTCACGGAGTACCGTCCGAAGCAGACGGTCCAGACTCGCCCGGTCACGAAGATGCGGATGGTGGCCAAGCCGGTGACCGCTTACCGGCAGGTGATGGAGACCAAGACGGTCGAAGTCCCGGCCACGACCTACCAGACCGTGACCGAAATGCGGACCCAGACGATCAACAAGGGCCGCTGGCAAACCATCTCCCAGCCGGTGCCGAAGATGCACGCCTGCCAATACGACAACCGTCCCGGCATGCTGGGCTCCATGAACCGCATGGGCTACCAGATGCGGACGGCCCTGCAGCCGAACTTCACCACGCACCGCCAGTTCATCCCGCAGGTCTGTCAGTACAACGTGCCGGTGCAGAAGCAGGTCGCTGTGGCGACGACTCGCCAGATGACGTACCAGGAGGCCAAGATGGTCGCGTATCAATCGACCCAGCAGGTGGCCGAGTATTACACCGACAGCGAGCAAGTCACCGTGACCACGATGGAACCCGTTACCGTGACCAAGACGGTCCATGTGCCGATGACGCAGATGGCCTTCGTCGATCCGGTCACCGGGATGGCCATCGCGCCGCAAGCGACTCAAACCGCGAAAGAGCCGGAGCCGACGCGGGCTGCTGACAACGACTCTCCTCCAGCGACGGGCCTGCACAAGGGCATCTCCTATCCGAAGCCCGCCCCCGTACCCGCGAATGACAACCGCGTGATCCGCCTCGACACGACCCCGACGACTCCCGCGCCCGTCATCGTCCAGCCAGTCAGCCGCCGGGGCCAGGCGTCCGTGGCCTCGAACGGCACGGACGGCTGGAAGGCCCACACGCCGTCCTCGAACGAACTGCCCGCTCCGCAGACCGCCAGCGGGCGCATCTCGGTGGCTGCGAATCCGTAGCCGAACACGTCGTGCCCCAGAGACCGGGATGACCGGTTCCTGGGGCTGTTGAAACACGGACGACGGGCCTGTGGTCCGCGCACCTGCTCACGATAATTCCGACTAAGTCACTCCCTTCCCCCCTTCCCCCCTTCCCCTCTGCTAGTTTCCCACCCCACTTCCCCTCCCGTCTCTCGCAGAAACGGTGCCGGATCCCCTCCGGTGCCGTTTCTTTCATTGGTGGGGGAGCGTTGAGGGTTGAGCGTTGAGCGTCCGGATGAGATACCCACTCCCCCACAACACAGGCGAGCCGGGCGGCGTCAGCCCCCGGACTCTGTGCGTAGCTGCGTTCGCCAGAACGCGGGCGGCCCGCACTCTGGCGAGTGCAGCTACTACTCTTTGTTGCGAGTCGCCCGGTCCGGGGGCTGACGCCCACCGGCTCGCCTGCGTCTCGTTCGCCAGCTCGCCGTGAGCGCCACAGACCACCCACTCCCTCACTCCCCCACTCCTCCACTCCTCCACTCCTCTCTCCTCACTCCTCTCTCCTCTCTCGTGTGTGCGTCTCGTTTGTCGGTGGCGATGTCGGACACGGCGGGCCGCCCCATGGTCGGCGATTTCTCCGAAATCGCCGGGGCGACCCTCGCTCTTGAGAACCACTCCCAGCGCAGCTTCCGAGCCGACAGCCACGTGGAAAAGCGGCTGATCTGCTCCACTTTGCGTCTTTGCACCTTTGCGTCTTTTCGTTCACTTCTGAATCGTCGCGGTTCCCCGTGGACGGAAGAATTTAACGCAAAGACGC
>JAYTFV010000168.1:0-7463 GCA_043734065.1 Planctomycetota bacterium | reverse complement strand
AGGCTAAAGCCTGAACTCCAACGCTCTACGCCAAGATCCCGCTGACCACCTCCCCATACACATCCGTCAACCGGAAATCGCGACCGGCGTACTTGTACGTCAACGCGGTATGCGTCAGCCCCAGCAGATGCAGCATCGTGGCGTGCAGGTCGTGCATGTGAACGCGGTCCTTGATGGCGTAGTACCCGAAGTCGTCGGTCTGTCCGTACGCGATCCCCGGTTTAACTCCGCCGCCCGCCAGCCAGACGGTGAAGCCCTGGGGGTTGTGGTCGCGACCGTCTTTTCCCTGGGCAATCGGCGTACGCCCAAACTCGCCGCCCCACACGACCAAGGTCTCGTCTAACAGCCCGCGCTGCTTCAGGTCGGCCAGCAGTCCCGCAATCGGCTGATCGGTGGCCTTGGCGTTCTTCTCGTGCCCGTTCTTCAGGTCGCCGTGCTGGTCCCACACGTTCCCGGTCGACAACTCGATGTACCGCACCCCCGCCTCGACCATTCGTCGGGCGAGTAAGCACTGCCGCCCAAAGTTCTCCGTCGCGGGCTGATGGATGCCATACAGCTCCTGTGTGGCCTTCGTCTCTGTCTTGAGGTCGAGCACTTCGGGAGCGGCCAACTGCATGCGGAATGCCAGTTCGTAGGACTCGATGGCCCCCTTTAGGAGTGGGTCACGTCCGGCCCGCGCGAGGTGGTCGGTGTTGAGAGCCTGGACCAGATCGAGTTGTCGTCGCTGTTCTTCCGACGGCATCAGCGGCTTTAGGTTGGCGATCTGGGCATCGCCGAGTTTCCCTTGGCGACCGATCGGCGTGGCCTGGAACTCAGCGGGAAGGAACGCCGCCCCGTAGTTGCGCGGCCCGCCGTGCCCACTGGCGGGGGCGATCGACACGAACGCGGGCAGGTTCGGGTTCTCAGCCCCCAGCCCATAACTGACCCACGCCCCGACCGAAGGCCGCACGAGGTTGTCGCTCCCAGTGTGCAGCATCGACACCGCTTGCCCATGCGACTGACCTCGGCTGTGGACGGAGTGGACGACGCACAGGTCGTCGACGAACCTCGCCGTATAGGGGAGCAGTTCCGAGACCCAGCGGCCCGACTGACCGAACTGGGCGAATTTCCACGGCGACTTCATCAACACCGGCTTGGCATCGATGTTCGGAGCCTTCTCGAAGGGCAGATCCTGTCCATCGCGGGTCTGGAGTTCGGGCTTGTAATCGAACGTGTCGACCTGGCTCGGGCCGCCGTGCATGAACAGGAAGATCACCCGCTTGGCCTTCGCCGGGAGGTGCGGCTGTTGCCGATGGGGAGAACCGGCGGCTTCGAGCGTGCGCCCGGTCAGACCGGACAAGGCGAGTGCGCCGCTGCCGAGTGCCGAATGTCGGAGGAGTTCGCGCCGCGTGAACAATGACATGTCAGATCCCCACTGAAGACTTTCGTTGCCGTTCCCCAGTATCGATCTCCGCGCGGTCGCAAATCAAGTCGAAACAAAACGAGCGACGTTGTCTGGCGGCCGGAGCGCTCCGCTTCGAAGACTTCGCGTCGCGGCTAAACGGTCGGTGTCGGCGATGACTTCGAGAGCGCAGTCTTCAGCGGACACACCGCGGTGATCGCCGTCCCGCGACGATACTTTTCCAACAATTCGTGCGACCGCTTCGCGAGCATTCGCCGGACCTCGCGGCGTTTGCCCTTCTCGCGGGCGATTGCCATGCCGTCGTATCCGGTGGTCTGGTGCCGCATCCAGGCGATCACCGCAGCCTCGGCCCGCTGCTCGACCGGGATGCGTTTCGTGCGGGCGACGGTGCCGCTGCCGACCGGAGTGGCGTGGGTAGTGACGGCTTTCGCGAGCCGGTCCGCGATCTCGGCGTACTTTGGATCGAAGGCCAGGAACTGGACGACCGCGCCGTGGAAGTCCTCAACGTATTCCGTCTGCAACTTGTCGCGTCGACGAGCTGCGGCTACTTGTTTCTTGGCGTAACTCTCGGTCGACCGTTCGGCTGCGAGGTCCGCGCGGATCTGCTCGATCGTCGCAGCCGGTGCCCAGACACCGAGCGAGAAGAGCTTGCGGCCTTTCTTCTCGGCGACGACGAAGTGGTCGCCCGCGCCCTTCACGCGGCGGGTGAGGGCCGCATCGCCGGGCGGGAACAGTGCCCAGTCTCTGGGGATGGTCAAGACGTGGCCATCGGGGGCGCGGACGGTGTTCGGCTGGGGGCCGGCGGAGTAGATGGGATCGGGCATGCGAGATGTGCTTCCGTGCGTGGATGGGGGTCGTAGAACGGAATTTATTCCGTTCTACAGAAACACCGCCAGCCAGACGGTGGGCGCAAATGACATCGTCCACTCCACGCGGTGCTTGCGGTGGGCCGGGATGTGCAGGCTGTCACCGACACCCAACGTGATGGGATGAGCCTCGTCCTCGAAGCGCAGCCTGGCCGCCCCTCTCAGAACGACCACCCACTCGGGTCGATCCTGATCGTACCAAAAGCCCGGGGGAGAGGAATGTCCGGGGGGCGACACGATCCGCTCGACTCGGACATGCTCCGCCGAGAGCAGTGTGGTGACCAGCTCTTGGGGGAGTTCGGACGGGATGTCGGTGAAGAGGTTGGTCATGCGGAGTTCCCGTGTCGTAGCCACATTCGCCAGAATGTGGGCAGATTGTCTCGGCGTACGCAGGTGGCCGACAGACTTCCGAAGTCTCAGAAGACTTCGGAAGTCTCCGCCCTTGTTTGGACGCCGGTTCCGTTCCCCCACGTTCTGGCGAACGGTGGCTACGGTCAGATTCGGTGGCGGACCAGACCGAGAGCTAGCAGTGCCAGGATCGCAAACCCGGCTCCCAGCAGCAATGCCGCGCTCGATCCGAATCGATCCCACGCCATCCCGGCCAGCAGACTGGCTGCCAGTGTGGTCAATCCAGTGAGGGCATAAAAAATCCCCATCGCCGCCCCGCGAGACTCCTTCGGAGCATGGTCCGCGATTAGGGCTTTGCCCACTCCATCGGTCAGCGCCATATACACTCCATACACCGCCATCAGCGGCCACAGCCCCCACGCCTGCGACTTCGGGAGTAGAGCCAGCGCCGCATACACCCCGGCGTAGATCGCCCAACCGACGGCGATGATTTTCCAGCGGCCCAGGCGGTCGCTCAGCACGCCAATCGGATACGACAGCCCGGCATAGGTGACGTTAAACAGCGAATACGCCAGCACCACGGCCCACGGCGAGTACCCCAGTTCGCTGGCCCGCAGCAGCAGAAACGTGTCGCTGCTGTTGGCCAGTGAGAACAGCCCGAGGACCGCCAGGACCGACCAATAGGAACGAGGCATCCCCAGCCAGAGTGTCGTCTTTCGCTCCTCGAAAGAACGCTCTTTCGCGGAGCGAAAGGCGACACTCTCGGCACCCGCTTCGGACTCCTCCGGCTCCCGCACCAGAAACGTCAGCCCCAGCGACGCCAGCCCCAGCCCCGATCCGATCCACAGGATCGCTCGATAGACCCACGCCGGTGTCTGAGAGGCCACGTTCAACGCCTCACTCGCCACCGACTTCTGCGGTGTCCCCGTCAACCACCACAGCAGGAACGCCGACAGCAAGACCCCGATCAGTGCCCCGGCTGTGTCGAATGCCCGGTGCATCCCGAACGCCCGCCCGCGCTGGTCCGGCGACACCGCATCGGCGATCAACGCATCGCGAGGAGCCCCGCGCAGCCCCTTCCCAAACCGGTCGAACAGCCGCCCCCCCAGCACCAGCGGCCAGGTCGTCGCCACGGCCATGATCGCCTTGCCCAGCACCGGCATCCCATACCCGATGCGAATCCACTTCACCCTCCCGCCGCCCGGCCCCTTGCGGTCACTGCGAAACCCCGCATACGCCGACATCAGCGCCACGAGCAACACCGCCGCCCCCTCCATCGCCCCCAGTTCCGTGCGACTAGCCCCCAGCACCTGCACCATGAACAGAGGCAGGATCGGATACACCATCTCGCTCGACACGTCGGCGAAGAAGGAGATCCAACTCAGGATCCATACGGAGCGAGGGAGCGTGGTGGAGGTGTCTGGTGCAGAGTTAGGGGAGGTGCTGGGCATGGGGTGCCTGTGGTGGTGTCGGAGGCCGGATATCGGCTGTGGGGAGTCGGTCGTCAGTGCCTCGCCGCCGAGCCAAGCGTCATGGCTGAAGGCTCCGAATGCGGATCGCCACGGTGTGACCGGTGCGACGGGCCACGAGGATGAATGGGGGAGTCACATCGGGATCGGTCGCCAGAATGCTACTCAATGTGTCCGTTGTGAACTGCGGGTCAATGTGTCCGGGCCGCAGGAACACCAATCCACAAACCGGTTCGCCGTGCAGGATCGCCAGCGTCCCGAAGTCCGCACCGTGCGTGACGATCACGCGATTCCCGGCCACCGCGAGCCGCAAGAGTTCTCCATCCGTCGCACCCTGCAATCCCGCCAAGCAAACATCGACCACGTCGAAACCGGTATCACTGAGCCAGCGAACGACTTCGGGATCGCGGTTCTCATCCGTCAACAGGCCGAAATCCCGCAGCTTCATCCGGCCACCTGCGTCGTCAGCAGTACCTCGTTCTTCGTCGCCGCTGCGGCATAGCGGAGCGCCTGCTCCACATCCACGGCGGTCAGATGCGGATGCCGACGGAGAATCTCGTCCCTGGACGCGCCCGAGGCGACCCATTCGAGAATGATCTCCACACTGATGCGAGTGCCGACGATCACAGGCTTACCGCCGAGTATGGTGTGATCAGAAGTGATGCGGTCAAACATGGTGATGGCCTCCCTTTCGAAAAACGGCCCCACTGCATATTACACACAGCTTCCGTTGGGATGCAGGTCCAGAACAGCATTCCGCAAGTCGTTCCACAAATCCGCAGGTCACTTCGCTCACCTGAACCGGGGTGCGAGTTGGGAAAGCGAACACTCTCTTGCAGCCAGCGGCGGTGGACAGTCAGAGAGCGTTCGGGTGGAATCCGGCGGGTTCAGACTGGGTGCGCATGCAACCTGACACCCAAGGCGTGCGCGACCTTGAGGACGGTGGCAAAGCTCGGGTTTCCGTCCCCGCTGAGTGCGCGGTACAAACTTTCCCGGCTCAGACCCGCGTCCTTGGCGACCTGGGTCATCCCTTTGGCACGGGCAATGTCACCCAACGCCCGGGCGATTCCCGCTGCGTCCTCGGGCGATTCCTCGAGCCAGGCATCCAGGTATGCCGCCATCTCCTCCGGCGTACGAAGGTGTTCCGCCACGTCATACGGAGACGTTTTCGTCGGACGCTTCGTCACTTTGCGAGTGGGTGTTTTGGACATGACTGACTACTCCGTCAAGTTCTGGGCCAGATGAATCGCAGCGGCGATGTCCTTCTGCTGAGTGGACTTCTCCCCACCGATGAGGAGCAGCAGCAGTCGTGTGCCGCGTCGCGAATAGTAGACCCGGTATCCAGGACCGCAGTCGATCTTCAGTTCTGAAACCCCGTCACTCAGGTTTCGATGGACTCCGGGGTTTCCGTGGATCAGCCGCTCGACACGAACCAGGATTCGTGCGCGACCCGCCTGATCCTTCAGGTCGTCGAGCCAGCGGCGGTACTCCTCGGTTTCCTCGACTCGCATGGAGCCAGTGTAGCCCGTGGGCTACAACTGTCAATGACGAATATGTGGTACGCCCTGAGTCTTCGAAGGAGGGCGCACGGGGCAGCGAGTGTCAACCACGCCGGTCTAAACAGCAGGCGTCAGGGCGTGTCCCCCCATCGCCGCAACTCCCCGCGGGCCGCATCGTACAGCCACGGGGTCCGATCGGGGAAGAGGCGGATGGCCCGAAGTAGGTCGGCCTCGGTGGCTGGGGCGCGGGCACGGAGGATAGAGGAGTCGAGTTGCGGGCGGTTGTAGATATAGTCGAAGTGCCGGTCGGACGGGTCGGGTTGGATGAAGACGATGGCCCGACCGTGGATGCGCTCCTGCAGCAACTGATTGAAGCGGGCGTACTTCAGGCGGGGGAACTGCAACTCCACCAGGCCCACCGGCATCCGGCCTGGCCACAACGGCGGGACGGTCAGCCAGGCCGTAGCCAACGAAGTCAGCAGCACTCCGGCCCACCACCAGCGGAGCGCCCCGTGGCCCGTCTCGCGACAGCTCTTCGCGAAATCGGCTGTGACGACGCCGAGGACGATGGCCCACAGCGGGGCGGTCTCGAAGACGTAGTGCCAACCCATGATCCCCTCGAACCAGTAGGGGAGATGCACCACATGCAGGCTGACGATCGAGGCCACGATGAGCTTTAGATCGCCGCTCCACCGCCTCCAATTCCAGACCAGCAGAACCACGACGAACGCCAGCGGCACCAGACCCAGCGTCCAGCGTCCGCTGGCCACGATGCGGATGCCCATCTTCTTCAACGCCAGCGGCAGCGTGAGGTTCTTATCAGCCCAGCGATTGTAGTTATCAAGCACCTTTGGCCCGTGATGCCGATCCCCCCGCTCGACGTTGTTGAAGCCGTACACATGCCTCGGCGTGTAGATATCGGTGTAGAGCTGATACGGCGAGACGAGGGCCTGGCCGGTGATGGAGTGGTTGTAGGCCAGTTGCAGTCCGATCCCGGCGAGGAGCGGGAGGGCCATGTAGAAGAGGGGGAGGAGGGTTGATCGTTGATGGTTGATGGTTGATCGACCGGAGGGGAGGAGGGGAGGAGGGGAGGGTTGAGCGTCCGTCTTCTCTGGCTCCCGACTCCCGACTCCCGACCCCCGACTCCCAAACGCCCACCAGAACAGCCACACTCCAAACGGCAGACCCACGCCCGCAGCTGTCATCGGACGGCAGAGCATGGCGAAGGCGAGGCCGCATCCGGCGAAGAATGAGGAGCCGTAGAGTTCGAATCGAAGGACGGTCGGGAGTGTCGCCATTCGCTCCGCGAAAGGGCGTTCTTTCGCGGAGCGAAAGACGACACTCTGGGACGCCTCTGTCTCGCACAGCCGCCGCAGACGTAAGATCGACACCAGAAACAGCGTCAGCCCCACGAGCGTCGGGAGATGGGCCAGGTACAACTGACTGAACAGGCACAGGCCGGGACTGAACGCCGTGGCCAGTCCAGTGACCACACGAGCGGTGCGGCCTGCGATCTCACCGGCCACGACCGACGCTCCACAGGTCACGATCCCGTGAGCGATCCACAGCCCCCAGATCGAGCCGACTCCGTGAAACACCGCGAACCACGCCCCCGCTCCGGGGAAGTACCGGCTGGCGAAGCGCCCCTCATTGAGGACGTGCATCTGATTGAACAACTCCGGCATCGGCTCGAAGCTGGGGAATGAGGTCCGCCCGTCCAGGAAGGTCAGCGACTGGAACAGGTAGCTGAATTCGTCGTGATAAGCGGGAGGCAGATCGCGCGTATCCTTGCCGGTCCAGGCGGCGACGGCGACGGCGAGTGCTCCGAGCGTGAGCGAGATCAGAGCGTTGAGGAAGGGGAAAGGGGGGGAGGGGAGGA
>JAYTFV010000167.1:0-4491 GCA_043734065.1 Planctomycetota bacterium | reverse complement strand
TCTGGACAGCCTACGACCCCACGGGACGCTTCCAGCGTTCCACCTACCTTGATCCCTCGATCACCAAATTCGTCCCCCGCGGACGAGCCATGGATGTCGTCCCCGGCACGACGGGCAAGGTCTGTGACAGCCCGAACACACTCTTCTTCGACCGTGACCAAACCGTCGGGTTCCACAATTTCTTGTATCGCCCCGTCCCCTGTGTGGCCTCGAACTCCGCCTCGACCCGAGTCGGCGTGACCGACTGGCAGGACACGCTGATCCAGGCAATTCACATTGCCTACTCCCTCGGCTTCCGCACGCTGTACCTGGCGGGATGCGATATGCACATCGCTCCTGGCTCGAGGTGGATCGAGCAGGCCGCCTCCGTGGGAGTCCAGTACACACCCCGCGAACTCTTAAAAGACTTCCACCAGCGCTGCCTCCAGCAGGGACTCACGGCCTCCGAGATCGAAGCCACAGGTTCCACGCTCCAATATCATTTTGACGAATCCAAACCGCTCGCCGCGGCGCTGCATACCGACCTGCATTATTTTCGAGTCGCCCAGTACCTGCGACTCTCCCGCCGGGCGCTGTCGCTGGCTGGCATGGAGCTGGTCTCGGTGACACCCGAGAGCCGACTCAACGACTATTTCTCGTATCAGTCGGCGGAGTCGGTCCTGGAACGCATCGCGTGCGAAGTCGGCGAACCCGCACGGGAGTCGACGCGCGGGTTGTACACCGAACAGGTCCGCCGCACTCCCGAGGGACTCGGCCCGATGCGGGATTTCAAGCCGCATCATTGGAACAAGGAGCCGCCACCTCCGCGACCCACGACTCCCCCCGGACCGACCAAACACGAACGACTGCATCGCGCCGTTGCGGCGATCCCGGATGTCCCCGTGTCGATTCGCGAAGAGGGGTAACACGCTTCCTGGGGAGTGGGGAGTGGGGAGTGGGGAGTGGGGAGTGGGAAACACTAATCACCGCTAATTAACACTTATTAAATCCTGATTAGCGTCGATGAGTGGAGATTAGTGTTCCCGCTCACTGAACCGACCGCCGATTCTCAGTCACTCTCCGCAGGCCCCTTGGGGGAACAGATTCCACATGCCCCCCGCAAGCGAGGCTCCCCTCTCCACCACGATCATCATCCCGCAGTTCAACCAGCCCGAGCTGACGCTCCAAGCGATTCACTCGCTGCGCCGGTTCGACCCGCACCGCTGGCCGGTCCTCGTCGTCGATAACGGCAGCTCGGCCGAGTCGCTGCGCCGCTTGCATGATCTCGACGATCCCGAGACCGAAATCCTGGCTCTCCCGCGACAGGGGTTGACTGCCGCCTGGAACTCAGCCGCCCGCCGCTGCCAGACCGAGTCTCTCGTCTTTTTGAATAACGATACGCTCTCGACCGGGCCGTGGGTCGAGGCTCTGCTCGCGCCGCTGAAGCACAACCGGACGTGGCTGAGCGGCGTGGAACTGCGACGTGAGACGCACCTCCAGCCATCGATCGAGATGCTCTCCGGCTGGTGCTTCGCCGTACGCCGCGACACCTTTCACGTGGTCGGTGGCTTCGACGAAGCACTGCACCTGTACTTCTCTGATACCGATTTTCAACTGAGAGTCCGGGACCAACATGTCGCCTCGGCGGTCCCTGCATGGACAACTGTCACGGGTCTCCCGCTGTCGCATTTATGGCACCGCACCGCGCAGCAACTCTCCAATCGGGGGCCCCTGTGGCGGGCGGATCGCGAATGCTTTCAGGCCCGCTGGAACCGGAGTCACTAGATGCACCTGCTGCAAGTCTGCAACGTCGGACAGATCGTCGGAGGCACAGCCGCCTGTGCCTGGA
Source organism: Planctomycetota bacterium (assembly GCA_043734065.1). Lineage (GTDB taxonomy): Bacteria > Planctomycetota > Planctomycetia > Planctomycetales > Planctomycetaceae > TH-plancto1. The sequence goes on along the minus strand of JAYTFV010000167.1, from coordinate 2,663 downwards.
GCGTCACGCGCGCCCTGCCGCAGTTGACGCATACCGTGGCGTTTCTCTCGCGAAGCGACGCCGTGACGCGCCAGGTTTTCGAGCCGCATCCCGTGCTGCACTGGCCGCACTGCACCTCGGACCGCATCCAACAGGTGAACCCCGATCTGGTATTGCTGCATAACGTTTCCGCCGGTCAGGCCAGCCTGTGGGATGGGGCGTGGGCGATCCAGTATGTCCATTCCGCCGGTCGCCGCCTGCCTGCCGACCGCACAGTCTATTGCTCGCGCTGGCTGGCCGAACAGTGCCGCGCCCAGGACTCGTCCGTCCTGTGGCAGGGCGTCCCACTCCCGGTTCGTCCCTTCACTCCCCGCCCTCGGATCGAGGGCCGACTGCGCATCGGGCGAATCTGCACTCCCACAGCCCGCAAGTGGCCCGACTCGCTCCCCGCCTTCTACTCGCAACTCGCCGCACTGCATCCCCACGTCGACTGGGAGTTCGTCGGCTGTCCGACCGTCATGCAGCCTCTCCTGCAAACCGCCTGCTCCGGTCGAGCCACGTTCCACCCGGCGAACTGGCAGGCCCGCTCGCACGTCTGGCACTGGGACGCACTGCTCTATCACCATCCGACATTGACCGAGTCGTTCGGTCGCACCGTGGCCGAAGCCGCCCGCGCGGGGTGCCTCCCGATCATCGATGATCGCGGCGGATTCACGGAGCAACTCGAAGTCCTCGGCGGTCGAGGCTGTCGCACCTGGCCCGAGTTTGCAGAGGCCATCGCGGATCTCAGCGACCCCGAGTGCCGCCAGCGCCTCACGGAGAGCATCCGCCAAACAGCGAACGAACACTTCTCCCTGGCCAGTTTTGGCGAGAGGTTACGGTCATTGATCGGCGACCGGGCTTATCCCTCACGCGGCCACGAATGAGACGATGGCCGTAGCTGCGTTCGCCAGAACGCGGGCGTCTGTGCTGACGCGCCCGCCCTCTGGCGAGGGGCAGCTACGTCCCATTCGTGGCCACGAGAGGTATCGTCGAGCCGAACCTGACCGCTCGTCGCCTGTCACTGGGCGAGGTCCAGAGTCATCACGCCCAGGTGTCTCACATTGACCAGCGATGGCATCCAGTGGCGATCCTCGACGCGATGCTTTATCTTCACCGCATGCAACGACTCATCGGCTCACATCTCAGCATCGCGGGCGGCTATTACAAGGCGGCGGACGCAGCGAGTGCGCTCGGCATGCCGACCGTTCAGATCTTCACCAAGAACGCCAGCCAGTGGCACGCCAAGCCTCTGACCGACGAGGATATCCGGCTCTTCAAAGAGGCCATCGCCCGCAACCACCTCCGCCTTTGTTGCTCCCACGATAGCTACCTCATCAACCTCGGCAGCGCGAACGACGACCTGTGGGACAAGTCGATCAAAGCCTTCGTCATCGAGTTGGAGCGGGCCGAAGCCCTCGGACTCACCGGGGTCGTGATGCACCCCGGAGCTGCGGTGGATAGCGAAGAGGACGAAGCCCTGGCCCGCGTGGTCGAGGCGTTCAACATCATCAATGACCGCACCGCCGGATACCAAGTCCAGACCTGGATCGAGACCACAGCCGGGCAGGGGTCGACCCTCGGGTACCGGTTCGAACACCTGGCCCACATCATCCATGAGGCCAACGACCCCGACCGCTTCGGCGTCTGCGTCGACACTTGCCACATCTTCGCCGCCGGGTATCCGCTGGGGACGGAGAAGGAGTACAAGGCCACGTTTCAGGAGTTCGATGATGTGGTCGGCCTCGACCGCATCCGAGCGTTCCACCTCAACGACAGCAAGAAGCCGCTGGCCAGCCGCGTCGACCGCCACGACCACATCGGCGAAGGCTGCCTCGGGTTGGAGCCGTTTCGTCACCTGATGAACGACAAGCGGTTTGCCGCCCGCCCGATGTATCTGGAGACGAAGAAGGAAGAACGCGACGGCGAGGACATGGATGCCGTGAATCTGCGGACGCTGCTGGGGTTGATCCGGGAGTAGTCCCGCATTGCGGAACAGACGTGTCACATCCGGAGTGGAGGCGGTGCTTATGGATGAGCAACGGAAGAACGCGTATCGATACTTGCTCTTCAGGGCGATGCTGAGCATTCGTCCCCTGAGTTGGATGTGCTGGGGGTGGTTCCGTGCCTGGAACCCCTTTTACTGGCGGCGTGAGGGGCGGCGGATTCGCTATGCCGGGGCGGTCGCAGACTGGTTACACAATTTGGCGTTTATCTCATCAATGGACTTCGTGGGATTTAACGAGGATTGGTTCTGGCGAGACTTCGAATCGCTTCGGTCCGACTATCCACAGTTTGGTGTGGAGATTTACCGCACCGTATTTGAAGAACGTGCCTCAGCAATTGAATCCATCGGCGATCTCGCGACGATGACAGGAGCTTCAGCGCCGGCGATCTCTCCGGCATCACAAGACAGTCAGTGATCAACTGGCCGACAATCCCGAGGCGCTCGTTTGAAGCCCCGGCGTCCCCCCCTATAATCGCCGAGACAGAGACGCCCCCAGCGGCCCCGTGTCCGAACCTCTGATGAAAGAGGGGGATGCGCAGGCCGTTTCGACTAGAGGAGTGGACCTTGAGCTGGCTGCTCGCCACGTTGCGATCATCGGTCGGGAAGAAATTCGTCATGGGGGGCACGGGGTTATTCC
>JAYTFV010000166.1:0-8544 GCA_043734065.1 Planctomycetota bacterium | reverse complement strand
CCTTTCGCCGAGCGAAAGGCGACAATCCCAGTACACGCAGGCGTTCGTGTTACAATAAATCCGCGAGTCTTGATCGCTTGGGCATTCGCCGATTCATCGACCGCATCGAAAGACCCCCATGAAGATCACATTTCTCGGCGCTGCAGGTGAAGTTACCGGCAGTCAGCATCTGATCGAGACCGACAACCTGCGGCTGTTGCTCGACTGCGGGCTGTTTCAGGGGCAGCGAAGGGATGCGCGCATCAAGAACATGGAGTTCCACTGCCGCCCGAAGGAACTCGATGCGGTCGTTCTCTCCCATGCCCACATGGACCACTGCGGCAACCTGCCGGGGCTGTACAAGGCGGGCTTCCGGGGAACCATCTTCTGCACCGATGCCACAGCGGACATCACCGACATCATGTTGCAGGACTCCGCTCATATTCAGGAGGAGGACGCCAAGTACCTCAACCGCAAGCGGAGAGGCCAGGATCTGATCGAGCCGCTGTATACCTCGGAAGATGCGGAAGCTGTCGTGCGCTTGATTCAGCCGCTGGCCTTCAACGAGTGGCACGAGTTGGCGACCGATGTGAAGGTCCGCTTCAGCCCGGCGGGACACATCCTCGGGTCGGCGATCACTGAACTGGAGATCCGCGAACGGGCCCGGACGCAGCGGATCGTCTTCTCCGGCGACCTGGGCCGCTACGGCATGCCGCTGCTGGTCGACCCGCAGGCTGTCGAAGGGGGCGATGTCCTGATCATCGAGAGTACCTATGGCAACAAGGTGCATGCGCCCGTGGCCGATATGAAGGGCGCTCTGCTGCGGATCATTCAGGACGCCTCCCAGAAGGGGGGCCGCGTCATCATCCCCGCCTTCAGTCTGGGTCGCACGCAGCAGGTGGTGTATCACCTCAACGAACTGTTCAACGAGAACCTGCTCCCGAAGATTCCAATCTATGTCGACAGCCCGTTGTCCAATCGTGTGACGGCTGTCCACCGGCGCTATCAGGAAAGCCTCGACGAAGATGTCAACAAGACGTTGCGTCACGATGTCGACGTGTTCGGATTCGACACGCTGCATTACACCGAATCGCCGCAACAGAGCATGGAGCTGAACGACAAGCCGGGGCCGTTCGTGGTGATTTCGGCGAGCGGGATGTGCGAGAGCGGTCGCGTGCTGCACCACCTGAAACATGGCATTAGCAACGAGCGGAATACCGTGGTCCTGATCGGGTATCAGGCCCCCGGCACGCTCGGCTGGAAGATCGCCCAGAAGCAGCCGTACGTCCGCATCCACGACCAGGAGTTCGCCGTCAAAGCGAGGATCGAAAAGCTCGACGGCCTCTCGGCGCATGCCGATGTGAACGACTTCAAGACCTGGCTGGAGGCCTCGACCGAGCATGGCGACTTTGGCCGGGCGTTCATCGTCCACGGCGAGACTGACGGGGCGCGGGGGCTGGCCTCGATGTTGAAGGATTATGTGGACGGAGAGGTGGCGATCCCGCAGCGGTTTGATTGGTTCATCGTGTGAGAGAGCCGGAAGCGTCAGCGTCCGGAGTCTGTCGCGTGTGTGCCACTGGCGAGGGCTTTGACTCGCCAGTGCTGATCGCAGAATAACGTCCACAAGACACTGGCGGCCCAAAGCGACCGCCAGTGGCACCCGGCGGGGTAGCCCAGACGCCGCTTGAGCTAGAGCCGTCGTCACCGACTGCCAGCGCACCCGGTGCGGTTCTTTCGAACCCGAACTTGGAGTACACGCATGCCAGCCTCGTCGAGCGAACCCGCATACGACCTGACCGTCATCACCGCGACGTGTCAGCGTCCGGCGCAACTGGCGACCTGCCTGGCCCAGTTCCGGCAACAGAGCGTGGGCACTCTGCGCTGTCAGCATCTGGTCGTCTCGGATGGCATCGACCCGCAGGCTCGCGCGCTCTGTCAGCAGTTCGGGGCCAGCTACTTCGAACGACCCGCACCGGGCGGGCAGTGGGGGTCGCTCGCGCGGGATGCGGGGATTCGGGAGGCGGCTGGACGGTTCGTCTGTTTCTGGGACGATGACAATCTGTACGAACCGCATGCTCTGGCGACACTCTTCGCAGCTGCGGTTGAGGCGGATATTGGAGTCGTCCAGACGCGGTATCGCTGCCGCACCCGGCCCGGCCAGATCACGATTCCTCGAAGCTGGACGGAATCATTCCAGAAGGGCGATGTCGACACGATGTGCGTCTGCGTGCGGCGGGAATTGGGGCTGCGGGAGCTGTGGGAGCAGCAGCCACCGCCGACGCGACCGACGACCGATTGGCACTGGCTGCAGCGGTTGGAGCGGTATCAACCTCGCGTGCGGTTCGTGCCGGTGGTGATTGGGTGGCATTTGTAGAGCGAATCGCTGAAAACTTCCGAAGTCTTCGGAGACTTCGGAAGTTTGTACTCGCGTGGGGACGCTCCGCGACGCAGAGCCTTCGCGTCGCGGCTAAACGGGGGTTTCAGAAATCCCGCGCTCACACCACCGGGGCAATCAGTCGGCAGACGTTCTCCGCGAAGACCCGACTCAACGACCGGGCATCCCAATCGGCCAGACGCACCTCGCTGCAAAATCCCTGGTCGATCAGGAACTGGGCCTCGAGTTCGCGGGCGTATCCCTCACCGTAGAGGGCCAGAGCCACCTCAAAGTTCAGCAGCATGCTGCGGTAGTCGAAGTTGGCGGTGCCGACGAGTGACCAGACGCCGTCGATGGTCATCGTTTTCGCGTGCATGATCCCCTTTTTGTATTCGAAGATTTCCACCCCGGCCCGCAACAGTGTGTCGTAGAACGACCGTCCGACCCACACGGTCCAGGGGTAGACCGACTTCCCGGCTACCATGATCCGCACCTTGATCCCCCGCGCCGCTGCGGTCTCCAAGGCCATGATGAGCGGGAAGGTCGGCGCGAAATAGGAGGTGGTGATGGTGATCGATTCGCGAGCCTCGTTGATCGCGGCAAAGGCCAGCATGTGGAACGGCTCGCGGACGCCATCGGGGCCGCCGCTCACGACCTGGGTGATTCCATGACCCGTGCAGCGGGGCGGCGGGAACAGGGCTTCATCCGTCAACTCCTCACCCGTCGAGTAGTACCAGTCCTCGGCAAACACCTGTTGCAACTGCCAGACCGAGGGGCCTTCGATCCGCAGATGCGTATCCCGCCAATACCCAATGTCGGGTCTGGCCCCCAGATACTCATCGCCGATGTTCATGCCGCCGGTGAACCCCACGGTGCCGTCGACAATCACGATCTTACGATGGCAACGATTGTTGAACGACCAGCGTTCTCGAAAAGTGGAACCGGGCAAAAACGGGACCGCTTGAATCCCCGCATCGATCATCGGGCCCAGGAACTTCCAGTTCAGGGCCATCGACCCGAGGGAGTCATACAGGAAGCGGACCTTCACCCCGGCTTGGGCCCGCGCGATCAGCATGTCGCGGACACGCGTCCCCGTGCGGTCGGGTTGCCAGATGTAGTATTCCAGGTCCAGGGTGTGCTTCGCGCCGAGGATCGCCTCTTCGATGCGCTGCTGGGTGAGCAGCGTTTCCGCGATGATCTCCACCGTGTTATTCCCCGTCAGGACGCCGCTGCATTCCCGACTGATCAGCAGCGCCAGGCGGTTCTGCTGCGGTGTCAGGTCCAAATCTCGGAGCTCGAACTGGTTGATCTTGGGCAGCTTCTTGGCCAAGTCGCGGGCAGCTGCCAGCTTCCCCTCGCGCCGGCGATGGATGTTGTGCGTGCCAAAGAGGAGGAATAGGATGCCGCCCAAGATCGGGATGAAGATGATCGCCAGGATCCACGCGGTGGCCGACACCGGTTGCTGCTTGCGGGAGAATACCACCCAACGCAAGAGCGACAGCGTCACTGCGTAACCGGCGATCAGCGGCAAGAGATGGGTGTAGACGGACATGCACTCTCCTGGGGGGGACGGGCGGATTGTCGCACAACGCACTGTAGCACGACGCTCCGCGTCGTGACTCACGACGCGGAGCGTCGTGCCACAATGTCTCTCACGGTCGAATCCGATAGATGCGAATCGGGATCGTATCGTCCGGCCACTCGCCTCTTTTGGGCACCTTGTTTGCGTGTGCGAGTTGCTTCAGGCTGGCCGAGTCGAGGGCCACCATGTCGCTGACGAGAACCCACTGCTCCCAGATCAGCTCGATCTGTCCGGTGGCCACTGCGGCATCGATCTCCGCGACGGGGACATGTGACCCCGTCACGATGAACTTGGGAACGTACGGTCCCGCTTTGGGAGCAGCACATTCCATGCTCGGTGACGGGCTGGCCACGAACTGCAACTCGCTCGTCTGGCTGGCCTCGGCCAGGTGGCAGAACAGCGCGGGCTCGCCGACGACATACACCGCCGTGTCGAACCCTGCCACCTCCGAGGGGCGCATCGAGCGGCGGCCCAGGTCGATCTCGTGGATGATCTGGCGGGTGGCCTGGCGCAGGCCAGTGCGGTCGGACCACGCGGGGAGGTCGCCGAGGGGTTGGGTGTTGAAGTGCGTCTCCGGTCGACCCGCGAGCATGACCAATCCCACTGCGGGCGAGAGCAAGCAGACCCCTGCGACAAACACGCGGGAGCGTTCAATCGTCATTCGCGAATTAATTGTCATGTGCGATTGCATCGCAGCCAGAACTCCGACCAGCAGCCAGGTTGAGACCAGCCACGGCAGCGAGAGCCGGGCATAGGGAGCGTACAAAGGGGTGGAAAGCAGGAGCCCTCCCCACCACGTGACCAGCATCGCTTCGAAGAGCCGACTGGGACGCTCATCGAACTGCGGCGAGCAAAACCAACGGTAGAACAGCCCGACGCCCCCGAATAAAGCCACGCCGCCCAGGGCGGCTCCTGAACCTGCGAACGCCGAGAGCGGGACGAGACAACTGAGAGCGGCAGCCAAGCTCATTCCTCGTCGCCCTTTAGTCACCAGCAGCAGCACTCCCGCCACCAGCGTCCCGCCCACGCCCACTGCACTCGTCAGCCACCCGTGATAAGCGAAGTGCATCCGCAACCCATGCCACCATCCTCCCAGTCCGACCAGATACCCCGCATGATTCTTCGCCACCACCGAGTAGCCGCCGACCGACTGCAACCCGTACACGACCGGACTCCACAACAGTGCGGCCACCAATGCGAACAGCCCCCAGCGGAGCAGCCCCTCGCGATCGATCCCGGCCAGTCGGCTCTTGACCGGCCCCGGCGTCTTCGCCACTGACACGATCGCCAACAGGCCCCAACCTCCCAGCGGAATCGCAATCGCCAGCCAGCCGTTGTACTTCGTCCACCACGCCAACGCCGCACAAATCGCAGCGCCGCCCAGCGTCAGCCCATTCCCCGAACGCATCCCCCGTCCCGCCAGCCAGACGGCGAGTAACAACCAGAAACAGAGCGACACATCCGTCAGCGCCGACCTCGAAAAGAAGATGTGGTAGTCCGAGGTCGCACACAGCGTCGCGGCCACGATTGCAGCCACCGGTCCAAACACATCGCGAGCCACCACCCACACCAGCGGGACCATCAACGACCCGAACACCAGATTCACCCAGATCGCTGAGTCCGGTGTGCCTCCGATGGCAATCGCCAACTCGCACAGCAGCGGGAACAGCGGCGGGGCATACAGATGACGCTGCGGATAGCGGTAGTTGTCGAGATTCGCATAGAGATTCGCAGCATAGACTCCCTCGTCGAAATGCTCGATCGCCAGATGGTCCAGCCGGGACAGCCGCAGTCCGATCCCGATGAGGCAGATCACCGCCAGCACGATCCACTCCCGGCGAGAGTACCGGGGCTGCGAGGAAGCGTCAGCGAGGGGGAAACTGCTCATGAGGTTGACATTGTGGCACGACGCTCCGCGTCGTGACTCACGACGCGGAGCGTCGTGCCACAATGCGTTGGCCCGTGGGGTCGGGTCACACTATGATAAGCCCCAGTCCGCCTGCCAGCGATGCTGCACCCACCGGGGGTGATCGCCCCGGCCCGCCCCAGAGAATGCTCACATGCCTGCCGTCCACGAAATTTACGATGCCGCGATCCGCCTGAAGGACGCCGGAAACCTCGAAGGGGCGGTCGCCAAGCTGCATGAGGTGCTGGCCATCGAGCCGGGCCACACCGATACGCACTCGGCCTTGGCGGTGTATAACCAGCGTCTGGGGAAGTTCGACGAGGCGATTGCCCACGCGCTCAAGGTGGTGGAACTGTTGCCGAACGAGGCGTTCTCCTACACCCAGTTGTCGGTGATCTACATGCGCTGCGGCAAGATCCAGGAAGCCGAAGACGCCAAGGCCAAAGCCCACGCGATGGGTCACGGACACTGAGGGCCGCCTCCCCGTAACTGCGTTCGCCAGAACGCGGGGGACCGGTATTCAGGTCGCTGCACTTGCCAGAGTGCGGACTCCCCGCCGCCAATCAGGCTGTGGCGAATGTATGCCGGAGCGAATCGCCGACGGCGCTCGGTTGTGTGCCCCGCGAGGGGGGGATAGACTGCGGACTTCGCGCGAAAGCGTCTCGCTTTCGTCGCGACCACTGGACATTTTGACAGCAGGAACGATCCCATGCGTCACGTTCTCTCCGCGCTGGTCATGAACCGGCCCGGAGTGCTCGCTCACATCTCCGGCATGTTGGCCTCGCGCGAGTTCAACATCGAGAGCCTCGCCGTCGGGGCCACCGAGAACCCCGAATTCTCGCGGATGACCTTCGTCGTGGCCGGGGATGCCCGCGTCCTGGATCAGATCCGCAAGCAGTTGGAAAAGATCGTGACCGTGGTCAAGGTGATCGACTACTCCAACCAGGAGTTCGTCGAACGCGATCTGATGCTGATCAAGGTCAGCACGCCGAACGGCACGCGGTCGCAGGTCAAGGAACTGGTCGAGATTTTCCGAGGCCGGATCGTCGATGTCAGTGCCGATCATATGATGATCGAGATCTCCGGCCAGGAGCGCAAGATCGAATCGTTCATCGAGGCCGTCCGCCCATTTGGCATCATCGAGATGGTCCGTGCCGGTCGGATTGCCCTCCTGCGCGGCAATGAGTCGTCCGAAGTGCCAGCACACGAATAGGTTGATCGTTGATGGTTGATCGTTGATCGACAGAGGGGTGATCGAAAACCAACTCTGTCGATAAACCATCAACCATCAACCCTCCACTCTCCTCCCTCACTCCACCCCCTTCCTTCTCTGTGAAACACCATGTCGATCAAGGTCTACTACGACGATGACGCCGATCTGTCCATGCTCAAGGGCAAGACGATCGCCATTCTGGGCTACGGCAGCCAGGGGCATGCCCAGGCTCAAAACCTCCGCGACAGCGGCTGCAACGTCGTGATCGGGCAGCGTCCCGGCAGCCCGAACTACGATCTGGCGGTGTCGCACGGGTTCAAGCCGGTGTCGGCGGAAGAGGCCACCAAGCAGGGCGATCTGGTCAACATGCTCCTGCCGGATGAGGTGCAGGGTGACGTTTTCAGGAACTCGGTGCTGCCGAATCTGAAGCCGGGCGCATTGCTGATGTGCTCGCACGGGTTCAATATCCACTTCAACCAGGTCATCCCGCCCAAGGGGGTCGACACCGCCCTCGTCGCTCCAAAAGGCCCCGGGCACCTCGTCCGCAGCGAATACGTCAAAGGCGGCGGCGTGCCTAGCCTCATCGCGATGGGTCCGGGATCGTCCGAAAACAGCCGCAAGCTGGCGCTGGCCTATGCCAAAGGGATCGGCGGAACTCGTGGCGGCGTCATCGAAACGACGTTCGCCGAAGAGACCGAACCCGACCTGTTCGGTGAGCCGGTCGTGCTGTGCGGCGGCGTCAGTGCCCTCGTAAAGGCAGCCTTCGAAGTCCTCGTCGAAGCCGGGTATCAGCCGGAAATGGCCTACTTCGAGTGCATGCACGAACTCAAGCTGATCGTTGACCTGTTTTACCAGGGCGGCCTGAACTACATGCGGTACAGCGTCTCGAACACCGCGGAGTACGGCGATTACACCCGCGGCCCGCGGATCGTGACAGCCGAGACGAAGCTGGAGATGAAGCGAATTCTCAAGGAAATCCAGAGCGGTCAGTTCGCTCGGGATTGGCTGCTGGAGAACAAGGCGAACCAGGCCAGCTTCAAGGCGATCCGCCGCAACGAGCGTGAACACATGATCGAAACCGTCGGTCGCAAGCTCCGCAAGATGATGAAGTGGATCGACTCGAAGGAAATGTAGGGGGAGTAGCTGTCAGCCATGAGCAGTCAGCAGTCAGCCAGAAAGCCCAGGGGTTGCAACCCCTGGGACTTTTGTAGCGTTTACCTCTGAATCTCTTCACTGACCACTGAAAACTGACCACTGATTACTTCCCCATCATCCCGCGATCGGTTAGACTACCGCGTTCGCGATTGTGCAGAACCGAATTGGAGATTGGCCTTGGCCCAGCATTGCTACGAGTGCATGTTCCTTCTGGATAGCGGTCGTTACGCGGTGAACTCCCGCGCGACGGAGGATGCGCTCCTGGAGATTTTGAACCGTTGTCAGGCGGTCGTGGTGGCCCGCGCCCCGTGGCAGGACGGCAAGCTGGCCTACCA
>JAYTFV010000165.1:0-28548 GCA_043734065.1 Planctomycetota bacterium | reverse complement strand
CCCCATCTTCTCGCTTCATTGAACTGCACGCCTGTGCGCCGCCATTTTCATCCAGATTTTCCCCCGGCCCGCGCCACCGTTTTCAACCGGGCTCAACAGCGCAACCGCTCAAGCAAGGAAACGGAAGTCGCGCCGATAGCATCGGGGTCGATAAGTGCCTCCCATGTCAGGCTGCCCTTCAGATCGACGTGGTACTTTGCTTGATAGAAGTCGGCAGTGACAGTGCCGCCTCGCTCGTCGGGGATCGGTGTGGAGTAGATGACGGCTACGTCGTCGAACGACTTGATTCCCTTGAACTCGTAGCCGACGCGCGCGACCTTCGAGTACCTGCTGAATAGACGGCAGGCTTCGAGCCAAAAAACCCTGGCCTGATAATCGTCACCATGTTGGCGGGCTACAACAGCGGTTGTCATTGACGCTCCGTCGGAAAAGAAATCAGCCCACTCAATCGGGCTTTGCCGAGGGACCTCCACCCAGGAAAAACCGCACATCCTACTCTCTCTGATTCGCGTGGTGCCGTACGCCTTTTCAGTTTATCGCAACAAGGGAAGAAGAGATAGTCTCCACATCCTGACTGCCACGGACGCGGAACCTCGGTGACGGTCGCGACTACTCAAATTGGGGCTGCATTGCCAATGTTGCCCCCCAATTTGCCCCTCAATCCCGTATCAGTCACAGAGCAACTTGTGATCCAAAGATGGTCCGCTTCGCCCGAAGACTGTCGTCCAATGCTGGAACCCTCAACCTTCGGTTCCGAATGTCACCTTGGTTGTGGGTGTTGGATACGTAACTGCACAACTGACATCTGCAACGATGTCATAGTGAGATCTGTAATCCCGCGAAAGTTCTGAATAGAGAGTCGTGCGAGCTTCATTGTGGCCTCAATACTCCCATTCCTCATGCCGCACCGGCGAGCGATTCAGAACCTGGCGACGGTGTTCCCAGTCGGGCATGAACTTCTGCATCAGCCTCTGAAATCGTTGGTTGTGTGATGGCTCCAGAATGTGGATCATCTCGTGAACGACGATGTATTCCAAGCATTCCCGAGGCTTCTTCGCCAAGTCAGTGTTCAAGCGGATGGTCTGAGCCACAGAATTGCAGCTTCCCCAGCGTGTCTTCATTCGCTGAACATACAACCGTTGGACTGTGACGCCGATTCTCGGTGACCACTGGGAGATCATCTCATTCGCTACCAGCCGCAATTGGGTGCGATACCACTCCTCGACGATTTGCTGTCGCCTGGACTCGTCCGTGCCGGGACGAATCCGAAACGTCATTCGATTAGATTTCAATTCGATCGAGGGGGACTGATCCGCTTCGACCAGATTCATCAGGTATCGTTTGCCCCAAACAAAGTGGCTTTCCTGTTCGATGAACTCACGCGGGGTCTCTCTCGCCTGCTCCCGCAGTATTCGTTGCTGCCGTTTGATCCATTCCAGCTTCGAAATGGCAAACAGCCGGATTGTGTCGACACTCATTCGTTTCGGCGCGGCAATTCGAACCTTTCCGACGGGTGGATGTACGCTCAGATGGATGTTCTTGATGTCCTTGAGGACCACATCCACGGCAATGTCTCCGAGTGAGAAGGCGCTACTCATCAGTATTCCCCCTGTGACATGATGATCAAGAATATCCGTTCAACTTCGGATTGACCCTGTAACACCCCGTAGAGAGCCGCCTTGATTACCTGCTCCCGCGCCCGGACGCCCCGCCAACCATCCGGGCGAACCATCTTGACCGTCTCGTCAATCCGCAGAGCGAGATCCTCGTTCTTGCCCAAGTTGTTGAACAGCGCACGCTTTCCTGGAGTGTCGAGTTTTTCTGGAGTGTCCTCCGCGTGACCAGCGTCGACTCTCTTCGCGAGTTCCGCAATCCGTCTCAGATACTCTTCATACTCAATCGCCTTCGCCTTGCGGGCTGTGATGATCTCGTCGAGCAAGGCCGACATGTTAGCGTAAAAGGCCGGGTCGTTCAGGTGCTCTTTGATGATCTTCTTGCGGACGTTGTTCTCGATCGTCTCGGCGATGGCGTTTTTGTCCCCCTTCAATCCGCCCAGTTGCGAGGCGATGGCATTCGCAATCCCCGTCTTGACGATCAACTCCAACAAACCCATGTGATCGAACGGGGAAATCTTGCGGGGCTCATCGGCCTCAATGTAAGTGTCGATGAGGTGCCGCATGTCGGCTTCATAGGTCTTGAGGTCCAGCGTCTCACCGCTCGCGTTGCGAATGATCTCCCGCAGTTTCAGATAGCGATCCAGAAGTGATTTGATCCGCGTAATCTCCGTCACACTGTATCCGGCCCGCTCCAATTCGTCCGCGATGTTGGCATAAGACCGCACGAGCGCGGCAGTCGCCTTGTACAGGGCGGATCGCTGTGGCTCTCGTTCCTTGAGATCCTCGGGAATCTCGGTGTTTCCGCAGAAGTAGTGGATTGACTCCAGTTCGCCGTTGGGAGGCTCGACTTTCTCGCAAATCAGCTCCAGAGCCTCGACAGCATTGTCCAGCCGCTCCTTCCCCTTCTTCAGGCGATCCTGAAGCAGCACGTCGGGACTGCACCCACCAGCACTCTGGTCAAGCTCTGAGGAATAGACCTGAAGTGCTCCGGTTCCCTTCTCGTTGACGAGGTTCTTGAACAGATCCTTGTAGTCGACGATGTAGCCGAAATCCTTGTCCTCTCCATCGAGTCGGTTTGTCCGGCAGATGGCCTGAAACAGACCGTGATCCTGCATCGATTTATCGATGTAAAGATAGGTACAAGCTGGAGCATCAAATCCGGTGAGCAGCTTGTCGACCACGACCAGCAGCTTCATGTTCGCTGGCTCTTTCGTGAACAGCTTCTTGGCCCGCTCCTCGTACGTCTCGGTCTTGGTCTCGCCGGGTGCGGCTTCAATGTCCTTCAGCAAATCCGTGTAGGTGTTATAGATGAACTGCTTGTCGGTTTCTGTGTTGGCACCGACCTCTTCCTTGGTCACGTCCTGGGCTTGCGGGTTGTAGGAAGTCACCACCGCACACTTCCCCTTGAACGGCGTTTTCTGAAACAGTGCGAAGTATTTGCTGGCCTCATAGATGCTCGAAGCGACTAGAATGGCGTTTCCCCGCTCGCTGGAGAGTCGGGGCTTGACGCTGAAGTCGAAGATGATGTCCGCAACCACCCGGTCCATGCGGGCCTTCGAGCTGAGCACCGACTGCATCGTGCCCCATTTGTGTTTCAGCTCGTCCTTCTGCCAGTCGTTGAGCCCCCTGGTCTTGGCCTCGAACCACGCGTCGATCTTGTCTTCGGAGCCGAGTCGCTGGTCGATGTCTCGTGCCTCGTAGACCAAATCGAGTACGACCTCATCTTCGACCGCTTCGCTGAACTTGTAGGTGTGTATGTAGCCATCGAAGACCTCAATGCTCGTTTGCTTGTCCTTCTTCAGCAGTGGCGTTCCAGTAAATCCGATGAAGACCGCATTGGGCATCATCGCCTTCATGACACGGTGCAGCTTTCCGCTCTGCGTTCGGTGGCATTCATCCACCAAGACAAACAGCTCGCCCACAGTCTGGCTGGGCTGGGACTCCAGTTCCTTGATGAACGCATCGAAATCATCCACGTCCCGGCGACCAAATTTGTGAACCAGCGAGCAAAGCAGTCGCGGCGTCGCCTGCCCCAGCTGATTCATCATATCGCGGCCACTCGTGGTCCGTTTGATCGTTTCTCCCGCTTCGGAAAAGACCCGTTCGATCTGGCTGTCGAGTTCGTCGCGATCGGTGATGATGGCCACACGGGCATTGGGATTGTTCTCCAAAATCCACCTCGCGAGCAGCACCATCACAATACTTTTGCCGCTCCCCTGGGTGTGCCAGATGATGCCACCCTTCTTCTGCCTGACATGCTCCTGTGCTGCCTTGACCCCGAAATACTGATGCACACGGGGGAGCTTCTTCACTCCACCGTCGAACAGCACGAAATCGTGCATCAGCTCGATCAGTCGCCGCTTCTGGCAGATCTTGAGCAGGTACTTGTCGAGTTTGAAGCGGGTATTGTCCTGTTCTTCCTCCTTCCACTTCAGAAAAAACTTCTCCTGAGTGCCAATCGTCCCGTACTGCAACCCCTGGGAATCGTTTCCAGCGATGACGAACTGCACGGTGCTGAAGAACCACTCATTGAACTCAGGCTTCTGATTCGACAGGTTCTGCCGGATTCCGTCTCCAATGCTGACCCGGCTGTTCTTCAGTTCCAGCACGCCGATGGCGATCCCGTTCACGTAGAGTACGAGGTCGACTCGTCGCTCGTGACCACCTCGGAGCGTCACTTCCTCCGCAATCGCGAAGTCGTTCCGCTCTGGATTCGCCCAGTCGATCAGGTGGACAGTCTCCGTCACTTTCCCCGCTTCGATCTTCACGGGCACGCCATATCGCAAGTATTGGTAGACGGCTTGGTTGTTCCCATAGAGGCTTCGATTGTGGTTGTCGGCTTCCGTACGCAACAGGTAAATCGTCCGGCTGGCCTGCTCTGGCGAATAGCCACACTTCGCGAGCCAGGCGGAGAGGATTGACTCCTCGACATTGCTGTTGGCGCGGTCGGTCCAGTCACCGAGATAGCGGTATTCCAGTTCATCGCGGAACAGAGCGATGACTCGGTCTTGGGTGACACGTTCTGGCTGACCGATGTTGCTCATTCCTTCACCTTCCAATAGCCACCCTTATCGGGGCCGACTCGCTCAATGATCCGCTCCAGCTTCAGCGTGTTGATCTGAAGTTCGATGGCTCGTGGAGTCAGACTCAACTTCGCTGCTAACTCGGCGGTCGTAATCTCAGGGGTCTGAATCATCAGATCCACAATCGCCTGTGCAGTTTTGCGTAACCGTTTCTCCGAAGTTTTCTCCGAAGTTTTCTCCGAAGTTTCAGAGCGTACAATTCGCTGCACAATTTCGGGCGAAAAGGGGAAAGTGATCCACAGCCCGGTGGATTCTTGTTCAATCACGGGTTCCGGAAAGCGTGCTTCGCGGCAGGCAGAATAGATCCGCTCCACCCCCCGTCCCCAGGATTCGATCTCGCCCGCACGGAAGAAGGTGTTGGCCAAGTCCGGGTTAAACGGTTGCGATGCGTGCTTCTTCTTCAGCTTCTCGACGGTCCACGCGGACGGCAATTGCCCGGCGTTCCAGATCGTCAGCTTGTCCGCGTAGACGCTGATCTGCACGGGCGTACCGCTGGCGTAATCCTTGTGGATCAGCGCATTCAGCACCGCTTCTCGAAGCGCGGCCTCGGGCACGGGAATCGTCTCGACCCGCTGAATCCCCTGATAGCTGATCGCCGCTCTCAGATACTTGGTGACGAGCAGGTCCAGCGTCTGGCTGACCTGTCCGAACAGGTCGCCGTGAATCTCATCCTGATACAACAGGTCATCGTTGGTTCGAAAATACCCAATCTTCACGAACGCACCGGTCACAAACCGCTCCGGCACTGGGTGAAAGGCCAACACAGCTGCTCGTTTCAGGTATTTACCGTCATAGAGGTGCAACTTCTCCATCAGCCCGGCTGCCGATTCCTTGAGATCGGTCGCGGACATGCGCTGGCTTTGACGTGCCCGGGCGCGAAAGCCCTCGATGGCCGTTTTCGACAGACTGCGGACAGTGACCTCCGGCATCGGCACCCCGTCCCAATGGCGTCCCTGCTTGCGGAGCAGGAACATATCGAGGGCCGCCCCCTTGAGTTCCTGCTTGGTGCTCCCCGTGCGAATGTGATACTCGCCCTTGTAACTGACCGGATACGGATAGGGATCGACCTGAATTTCGATCAGATCCTGTCCTCCCTCCGATACCAGCCGGACATGGGCCATGATGCCCAGAACGTCGCGAATCTTGTTTGGCAGGTCTTCGAGTAGCTTCTTGGCATCAGCGACACCGACGGGCTGCCCCTTGTCGTTGCGTCCCACGACTAGCACACCCCCTTCAGCGTTGGCAAAGCCACACAGCCATTTGATGTACTCGTCCCGCCACGACACTTTCCATTCGATGTTCTGGCTTTCCTTCATACCAGTCGTGTCCTTCCGGTGAGGAGTTCCTGCATCATCCCCTGCTTGAGGGCACGGGTCTTCTCCCGCCGCTGCTCCAAGGTTGCCAGCTCCGCGTCCATGTCCGACAGCACCTCGGCGATGGCAGTTTGTTCGGAAGCCGATGGAAGGGGAATGAGCATGTCGGCGATCATTTCCATACGAACCGAGTCAACAGACGACTTTGCGGTCATAGACATGATGCGGGCATGAAACCGAGTGCTGAAGACGAGGAAGAAGAAACGCCCAACAAGACGCGGTGAGAAGTCACTGATCTTGTAGACGCGTTGGTGGATGTCGAATTTGCCGTTGATGTAGTGAAACACTTTGCCTGTTCCGACTCCATCGCCAGCAGTAAGTACAGCCTCTCCGTCGAATGAGTAGCTGTTGATTCGCTCGATCGTCGATGACCTCACAAAAAACGGGTAAGCTCCATCTTCGATGCGGTCTTGCGTGTTCCGCGATCCTGTTTTGATGGTCGCCAATTGTTGCACTCGCTCCACTTCCCAATCGTCTGGCAGCAATCCGATTTCAGTCTGTTTGAATTGCGATTTACCAGTTGCGAAACCGGGGAGTCGGGTTTGGCCGGTGAGGAGCTGCTGCATGGCGGCCTGTTTGAGATCACGCTTCTTGGCGATCAACCGGTCCAACGCGCCCAGCAGCCCATCCACATCGCTCAACGCCCCCGCAATCGCCCGCTGCTCGGGAAGGGAAGGAACGGGAACATTGATCCGCTTCAGGTGAAACGGGCCAAAGTTGGGCTGAGCGCCGCCAGTTATCATCAGGTCAATCTGACCTTTGAACAGAGGTGAGTTCAGGAGCAGCCAAAGGAAACCGTAGTCGCAAGTCTTCGACGGCTTGAACCTGATGACGCTCGTGTTCATGACGAGTGGAAGGTCCAGTTTTCGCACTATCGCTGTTTTGCTGTAACTGTTGCCAGAACTCGCCATCACGATGTCGGCATCTTCGACCGCAAAGTGCTGATACATCCGAGTGAATTCAGGAATGCTGATGTTTCGGTCGGTCCGCTCAAGATGCAGAACGCCGTTTTCTAAATTGGTGACATTAATCACCTTCATACCGGTGCTGGTGAATTGCCAATTTCGCAGCCCTGGCCCTTCTTGAAACCACGAAACTTCGGGGAGCTTGTGGACCTCCCAATCCTCTGGAATGACGCCCACCTCGGTCTGCTTGTATCCCGGTTTCACTTCCATGATGCCTCCATCTTCCGGAGGTGCCCGTCGACCTTGGCGGCCAGCTCGACGACTTCATCGACCAGTTGCGGCAGCGGGGCGGCGTAGCGGTCGGCCAGCACGCGAATCCGGCTGGTCAGCGTCTGCGACACGCTGTCCAGCTCACCTTGAATGGCCGTGGACAGCGCGGTCAGCCATTTGTCATCGACCACCAGCGTCTGCACCTCGCTCTCGGTCAGTTCCGGATACTTGTCATGCGCCAACTGATCGAGCGCTGCTTCCGCATCCTTGATCGACTTCTTGAGGTCGGACTCCTGGGTATTCAGCTCGACCCACTGCTTGAGAACCGCGATCTCGTCCTTCGCCTCCTTGTCCCCCTTGATCTCCTTCAGTCGGGCGTTGACTTCGACCTTGTTGATCTTCTCCAAGGCTCCGAGGAAGCCCTCCTCTCCGCCATGTTCTTCCTCCATCTCGGTCAGCTGGGCGGTGAGAGCTTCCAGTTCCGCCTGCATCGATTCGACGGTGGCTTGTCCCTTGGCGAAATAGCGGGCCACGATCAGCGGCTTGGGAACCAGATCGCAGGTCCACCCTTTGTCCTTGGTCTTCCCCTTTTTGTCGGTCTCCAGAATCCGCGAGGTCTTCGCCACCCAACCGTCGGCGGCGATCAGATAGCAGTCATCCTGCATCGTCGCGGCCCAGTAGTCCATCAGGTGCTGATACACCGCATACGGATCAATCAGCAGCTGTCCCTCGGCATGATGCAGCAGACCCTCGGCCAGATCGCGGATCACCTCCTTGGGGAGGCAATCGATCTTGATCTTCCGCAGCGTCTTGGCCGCTGACTTCCGCCACGTCTGAAAGTGTGATTCCAGCCCCGCGATGAAGGTGGCGAACTGCGGATGCTCGTGAATCGTGGCCTTCAGTTGGAGTGCCTCGACGAGCAAATCGTGATAGCCGGGGCGGTTGGGTTTGAAGAGGGCCTTGCGAAGAGCTGGGCAGATCTGCCAGTAGTCGTCCAGTGCATCAATGTCACGGGTCGGGAGGCCGCCATACAGATGGCCCCGGATGTCTTGGATATCCTCGGCTTCCTGCGTATCGATGTAGCGGGGCAGGTTCAGGTTGAAGTCGTTCTTCTCGATCTCGTCATGCGGCACCATCCGCGAGTAGCCGGGATGCTCTTCGAAGTTTGTGAAGACATCGACAATCTGGTGCAGATCCCGCTCGCGCAGCCGGTTCTTGTTGCCGTCCTTGATGAACCCCTTGCTGGCGTCGATCATGAAGATCCCCTTGCGGGCGGTGGCGTTCTCCTTGTCGATCACCAGAATGCAGGCGGGGATGCCGGTGCCATAAAACAGGTTCGCCGGGAGGCCGATGATCCCCTTGAGGTAGCCCTTACGGATGAGATTTCTCCGGATCTCCGCCTCGGCATTGCCTCGGAACAGCACTCCGTGCGGCAAAATACAGGCTCCTTTGCCGGTACTCTTCAATGAGCGGACAATGTGCAACAGGTAGGCATAATCCCCCTGCTTGGCGGGCGGCACACCAAAGCCCGAAAAACGCTCGAAATCCTGGGCAGGCTCTCCTGTAGTTGATGCGACTCCACCCTCGTTCGGATGCAGCCCCGTCCCCCAGCGTTTATCCGAAAATGGAGGATTGGCCACCACATAATCGAACCGTTTGAGCTGGTCACCGTCTTTGAACTTGGGATCGGCCAGCGTGTTCCCCTGCACGATCAGAGCGGTCGGGTTGTCGTGCAGGATCATGTTCATGCGAGCCAGTCCCGCCGTGACGGAATCTTTCTCCTGACCATAGAGGGTGACAGCTGTCCGAGCTTCGTCGCTGACTTTGAGCAGCAGTGAGCCTGAACCGCAGGTGGGGTCGTAGATCGTTGTCGCTGAGCTTGTTTTGGCGACCTTGATGCCGCTGATCCGTGCCATGATACGGCTGACTTCAGCTGGGGTGTAGAACTGCCCCTTGCTCTTGCCACTTTCCGTGGCAAAGTGCCGCATCAGATACTCGTAGGCATCCCCCAGGATGTCATCGCCGTCGGCCCGGTTCTTGGAGAAATCCAGAGCCTTGTTCTCGAAGGTGGCGATGAGATTGGTGAGCCGATCCACCATCTCCTTGCCGCTACCGAGCTTGGTCGCATCGTTGAAGTCTGGCATGTCGGACAGCTTGTTGGCGTTTGCCAATGGTCCGATGATTCTCTTGTTGATCTGATCGCCGATGTCAGCTTTGCCCTTCAGGGCGACCATATCCTGAAAGCTGGCCCCTGGCGGAATGGTGATCGGGGCGTAAGGCTGCCCGGCATACTTGTCGCTGACGTACTTGATGAAGAGCAGAACGAGGACGTAATCCTTGTACTGGCTGGCGTCCATCCCTCCCCGCAGCTCATCGCAGCTCGACCAGAGTGAAGAGTAAAGTTCCGATTTCTTCAGAGCCATGTGTCAGACTGCCGTTTCACTGTGTGTGTCAGAATCTCAGGTTTCCAGGTCATCAGGCGGGTATCGGTGACACTCGCATGACTAGAAACGGAAGGCGCATTCGTCCCGTCTCACGCAGTGATTGCTGGAGCAGATCGATTCTCATCTGGCTGTCACTTCGAACTCGGGGATGAAAGTGATTCATGGTCGTGACCTCACAACTGACTGATTGATCTCCACTGCAACGATGAGCAGCTTTGTCCCCGATTGGCAAGGAAAAACTTGCTTGGAACGTCCTGTGGGTGGGAGGTCGACGTTCGGGGGCGATGTTACCATACTGATTCCACTCCGCCAGTTCTGCGCGAAGGGGTGATGGATCTCAAATTGAGAGAGGGGTTCACTGTCGGTCACTGCGTTCAAGGGTGACAATCTGGTGTCGTTCGGTGTTCTACCCTGTATCCAAGCGTCAGCAAGTGGTACGTGTCGTATCGACAATCTCCACAGCCATCCTGTATGCCACTTCACTGCTTGCGATCCACGGACTCTGGTCCTCGAAGTATGAGTTATCCACAGATTACCTCAGTTGCGATGGGGTGTTAAATACTTGTGTTATATAGAGTGTTACGCTGTGGATAACCCATCGCAACCGCTTGAGCTTGCGGGCGAATTCGAAGTGGTCGGTGTGTAAACCATCGAAGATTGGTGTGCAAAGGGTCGAAGGACGGTGTGTAAACCATCGAAGTCAATCGCTCGATATTCGTGGGCGGTGGGTGAAGTATCGAAACTCGTTGTCCGGTGTGTGAACTATCGAAACTGCTTGACTTGGTGTGTGATCTATCGAAGTATCGGCGGCATGACTTTGACCCCGACAGTACCGCCCGATCGCTCTCCCCTCCTCCCGGCCCGTCACTCGACGGCGGATTTCTTTGTCTGCGATCTGATGGACGCCTCGCCGAAGGGGGACATGGCGTCGATGGAGCATCCGATTTTCTCACTCTCCACCAAGCCGGATCATCGGATTCGGCGGTATGAACATGGGGCGGTGTTTGTCGAGGTGAAACCCTCGGCGGACGGACTGGCAACGGTACATGATCGCGACATCCTGATCTACTGCATCAGTCAGTTAATGGCAGCTGTGAATGCGAAGCAGCCGGTGACTTCGGTGCTGCGGTTCACGGCTCATGACCTGCTGAAGGCCACGAATCGGATGACGAATGGTCAGGGGTATGAGGCTTTGAAGGCCGCATTGGAGCGGCTTTCGGGGACGCGGATCAGCACGAACATCACGACCGGTGGACAAGAGGTCTTCGAGACGTTCGGCCTGATCGAGCGGGCGAAGATCGTTCGCGAGACTCGCGATGGTCGGATGCAGGAGATCGAAGTAAAACTCTCCGACTGGGTGTTCAACGCGATTCAGCATCAAGAGGTGCTGACGCTGCACCGGGATTATTTTCGGCTGCGGAAGCCGCTGGAGCGGCGGATGTATGAACTCGCTCGGAAGCACTGTGGTCATCAGGGGGAATGGAAGATCTCGCTGCTACTTCTGCAAAAGAAGTGCGGGTCAGCGTCGACTGAGAAAGAGTTCCGTCGTCTCGTCACCAAGATCGTGCAAGAGGACCAGCGTCATCAGCACATGCCCGACTATTCGGTGGCACTCGATGACAGCGACATGATCACATTTCGCAGCCGGGGCACGGTTCCGAGCCTGAGTCACGACGTGACGCTGCCCGTGCGGGTGGGAATGCTTGACCCGGAGTCCTACGCAATTGCGAGGCAGATCGCTCCGGCTTGGGATGTGTATTACCTCGAACGCGAATGGCGGGAGTGGATCACCGAAGCTCCGCGTGATCTGGATGCGGCGTTCATCGGGTTCTGCAAGAAATGGATCGCCCGCCGGGCGACAGGCTGAAGTTTTAAGGCAGATAGCCGTTTTTTTTGAGCCACGGCTCAATGGCCTCTTCCAGGAAGTCTTGCAGCGTGTTGGGTTCCACGCCTTGCAGTTGGCGTTCGAGTGAGGCACGCTTGAGAGCCGTGGTGAAGTCGGAGCGGATGCGAGTGCTGATGGGGGACCGGGCGATGGGAGTGGAACGTGGGTTCGTCACGGGTAGAGTTGGCTCCAAGGCGGCGGGTTTGGCCGAGAACACGAAGCTCTTCTCCACAGACGGGTCGATGGGGACGGGCTGCTTCAAGCCTTCGATCAGTGGTCGGCGACCTTTCATTTACTCCCCCTCCCCTTTTTCTTCGGCGTTGCTCTGAGCGGTTTCGCCTTCGTTGGCTTGGATTTGGCCCGACATGCTTCGGGCAAGATCTCGCGAAACAGCTGTTCGACTTCGAGGGCGGCATCGCTGGCTCGTGATCCCATGTTCCAGACAATTTCGCCTTGGCCGGGGGCGTCGGCGTAGATTTGGCGAAGAATCATGGCGGCGGTCGCGAGCGGCAGGTTCAAGGCCGCTGCGGCGTCTTTCATGTCTTTGGTGAGACGATAATTCTTGCCCACCATGCTGAGAACGATGATGGCGTGCGGCTGACCGGCTCGGATGTCCTGGGCTTGGCGGAGAACATCGGTCGCTTTGGCGAGCGCCCTCACCTCCAGCATGCTGGCTTTGCAGGGGACGATGGCCATATCGGCTCTGAGCAACAGGGCACGGCTAGTTTCGGTTTGACTGCCGGGTCCGTCGGCGATCACATAGTCGGCCTCTTGGGCCAGTATTGGCAACTCGTTCAGAATGATGTCGGGGTTGTCGAGGCGGACTGCCTTTACTCCGGGGGCGGCTTCTCGAATCCACTCGGACGAGGACTGCTGGGTATCGCAATCGGCGAGCGTGACGGTGTGGCCCTGTTGATGGAGCCACGCTGCGAGGTGAACGGCCAATGTGGACTTGCCCACACCGCCTTTGGAATTGGCGACGACGATAATCATGAGTCAGCGATACAGGCTTTCTTGCCAGCTGGCAAGCACTATTTCATGTTGGCACGCCAGAGTGCTGACACACTGGCTAGACTGCTTGCAGGACTGCTGTCTGGCTGGTGTGCATGATTGCCAGCAACCAAGCGTGACAGGTTGCCGTCATGCCATCTGACTGGGTGTCTTGGTCTCTGGACGACTGGCTTGCTGTCCTGTCAGCAAGCTGGATGGAAAGCTGTCAAGCCGTCCAGCAAGTCAGCATTCAGGACAGTCAGCAAGCTGTCCGTCTGGCTGGCAGGACAGCCGACTTTCCCGGTGAAAGTCGTCCTAAGCACTGCTTAGGGGAGATGTCTGACAAAATCATGCACGCAGGTAGGTGCAAACACGGGTACGCGCGTCCACGCTTTTTTGGGGAATTGGCAAGGGCTGTTTTCGGGGTCCAAAGAGTGGGCCGGAAGGCTCGATAAACCGCCACGCGGGGTGGTCGCAGAGGCTCGTTCGGGAGAACGAGGCGAGGGCAGACACGGCGACACGGCAAGCCGATGCCTGCTGTGGCGGGATTCAAGTGGAGCGATGCTTCGCGGAGAGCGCCTGCTCGAAGAGTTCGAATGCTCGGCGACGGGTGGCCTCGCTGTCGGGCGGGCCACCACAGAGCCGGGCCTGTTCCATGAACGCGGCGAGCGCCGCTGCATGGAACGGGCAATCGAGAGGGTCGAACTCGGGGCCGGTCATCGGTCTGGCTCCCGAGTGCCGGCTGTGGTGGTGGTATCGGCGTGGGTCATGTCCTCACGTAGACCAGCTTGGAAGGCTCGGTCAAGAGCGTTGTGAATGGCCCCGACATATACATCGTGGAAGTCGAGGGAATCGAGGCCACGCACCGCGAGAGTCTCGATGCCGAGTTCCTCGCGGGCGATCAGCGAATAGAGGTCGATGGTCATGGATGCCTCCTACGCTTTCTCGAACAGCATGCACACATCGTGCAGGCCGGGGATGAAGGTCGAGCGGTAGACCTTCTTCGAACTGCTCGCTCCGTGGCTGAAGCGGATGATGTCAGTGCCGTGCTGCTTGAGTCCTGCTGCGAACGCCAGTCGCTTCGTGTGATAGGTGAGGGGGACGAACCCGGCATTGCGGTCGGAGTAGTCGCCCATGAGAACGGCGAACTTCCCGCCGGGCTTGAGAGCCTTGGCGGCGTTGCGGATGAACTGGCCGTAACGCTGGAGGAAGTGGTCGAGTGTGGGTGACCGGCTCAGGTCACGTCTGTCGGTCGCATAGAGCTTCTGTCTCCAGTAGGGCGGATGACTCCAGATGAAGTCGAACGACTCGCCATCGCCGAACCCTTGCGGGTCGCAGGCGTCGATGCCCTGGTGGATGTCCCATGCGACGCAGGGAATGCTCAGATGGTCGCACACATCGCGGCAGGTTCCGCTCCCCGACATGGGGTCGAGAACTAACCCTGGGCGGAAGTACAGCAGCAAGTCGCGAATGAGGTTGCCACCGCAGTTGCCGGGGTAACCACGGTCGCCGTAGTCACCGGCCTGATCGTCGTGATACAGACTCGTGAGGTGCGGGACCGGACTTCCGTTGATTGGAGCCAGTGGCAGCTTGGCCATCACCGGTTGCCGCTCGTGAGTCATGCGAGAAGCGAAGGCTGGGTTGATGTGAGAGTTGAGTGTGAGTGTCTGGTACATAGTCAATTTCCTTTCGGGTGAGTGGATGGAGATTGTGGGTAGAGATCATGGGCGAACTGATCAATCACGTCCCAGTTGATGCCGACGCTGGCGTCACTGTGGCGTTTCACGGATTGCAAGACTTCCCAGGCTTGCTCGTCAGTCAGCCAATCGCATTGGGACTGCACGTCCTCGATCGACCAGATGTGAGCGATCTGTCGTCGCGTGGCCAGAAGCCTGTGGATGTCACTCGCCATAGACTGAGACACCTCACGGACGACTGGTTGTTCGCCAAGTTCTTCGATGTAGTACCGGTATGCTTGGCCAGAGATCGCCTGGAAGTCCAAGCCGGTTGAGTCGCACCAGTGCATCGCATCGGTCAGAACGTCAGCGAGACAGGTTTGCAGATCGTCCTCGCCCGATTGGTAACGCTTGAGGATGCGTTCGGCACGGGCAGCACGTTGGCGGTTGGTCATCTCGGAGGAGTTGGTCATGATTGCACTCCGTTGCTGTTGTTGCAGGAAATGTGGACAGTGACCTCCGCATTGCGAGGCAGCGGAATCTCACTGATGAGGTAGCCGATCCGGTTGACGAAATGCAGACCGCTGATGACAGCCATTTGGCCATCGTCCGCGTCCACGAGCGTCCAGACTTGTTGAGGGTCTTGCTGGCGGACGAACTCGTATTCGGGGCCAAAGGTCTCGAAGAGGCAGCCGCCTTGGTCGTCGAACGCCCAGCCTGCGGAGGGGTTCAGATGATTGACGATCAGTGGATACTCCGAATCGAATTGATCTTCGGTGAGTTCAGTAAACTGTGTCATGGTTGCCTCCCTCACACATGAGCATCCACGAGGACCAGCGAGTGGTCCGCGTAGCTGCGAAGGATTGTTTCGGCTTCGGCATACCAGTCGGCAGCTTCTTTGCCGTCGATGACAGCTCCCCACCAGCCCATGCGGCCTTGCTCGTGCCACACGCCATCGGGCGTGATGATGGCGAACGGGAACTTCTTTCGCTCGATCACTTGTTCGATGGTCGCGAGATTGTCCGTGAGGGAGGCACGCGTTGGCTCACGATCACGCAGCCAGCCATTCCAGCGTCCGCCGATGCTGAACCAGTCCCACTTGCCAGCGGGGTTGTATGTCGACAGTGGTTCCTGGCGACTGTTGAAGCGTTCGTGGCACCTCACGTAGTCCCGGTATTTCTGCTCGGGCGTCGATTGCCGCAGCTCATCGAGGGCCTCTTGGCAGCGGTCCAGGTTGTAGGCCGGATGCTGCTTCTCGATGATCTGGGTGAAGTGCCGGATCTCGCGTTCGAGGTCCAACTGAGCCTGCTCCAGTGAGTAGCAGACATACGGTGCGACTTTGATTGACTCGTCGTAGGGAGCCATTTGAGCTTCAACGAAGCTGTTGATGTCTTCGAGTTGATCGGACGGGATGATGATCCCAACGGTGTAATGTGACATAAGATTCCTTTCTGAAGTGAAGGGGCGAGCCGTCATGACCCGCCCGATGGGTTGAGTTGCTATTCCTGCTTGTCGCCGACGATGCGGAGGGTGATGCGGCCATCGAGCGGCACGCAGTCGAGCTGGATGTTGAACCCCTGGCTGTCGGCATGTGCCCATGCAGAACCGATGCGGGTCCAGAACGATTTCTGGCCTTGGCGGTCGCGAACCTGATAAGCCGTGTGGCTGGGAAGTTTGCTTGAGCTGGGGGCAGTGGAATTTGCGGTGTTGGTCATGATGTGTCTCCTTGTGTTGTTTGCAGGCCGCGACCATCGCGACCTGATGGCACGTGATTCAAAAGCCGCTTGAGCGGGGGCGAGCCTGCGAGCGCACTGCTCCAGCCGAAAATTGGGGGCGACCTTCAGGGGGAACCGATTTTCCGCTGGAACAGCCCAGCGGCGGCTTTAGCGTGCCCAATCAGGACGTGTGGTCGTGCTGCATCCCGACAGATAGAAGGGGACCGAATGACCGACCTCCCACGGATGACCTCGGCCTGGCAAACCTGACCTCACTCACTGTCGAGGGACGTACTGACCGCGAAGAGAAGAGGGGGCGAACCGCCATCCTGAGAATGGGCCACCAAGAGGTGAGGGGGCTGTCCCTCGAATGCTCCGCGTGGCTGCCACCCAACTGTCGAGAGCAGGCAGGGCTGGCTGTACAATGAGCCGGGCCTTGGGGCCTTGGCTGCCCCGAAGACGCCAGAAAGAAGATGACCTCGTTCGCAAACCGTGGTAGAATAGTCAGGCAACCCCTTGGAGGTCACATGATGAACGTGAACGTGGATTTCTCACCTGCCATCGAAACCGTGCTGCGGCAGCAGGCAGCGGCAGCGGGGCTGGATGTGGCCTTTCTGATTCGGGAAGTCGTGACCGAGAAGTATGCCCCTAAGCTCGAATCCGCTCGGTCCGGAAGATTGTCGCATACTGATTACAAACGGCAGTTGGATGAATGGATCCAACTTCACCCCGTCTACAGTCACGAAGTCGATGTCAGCCGTGAATCGATCTACGAAGGCTGCGGTGAATGAGAACACTGATTGATGCTAATGTCATGTTGCGGGCGGCCCAGCTTGGCCATCCACTGCACGATGCCTGTCGAAACGCGTTGGAGACGCTTGTCTCGGCGGGAGTGGAGGTTTGTCTCGTACCGCAAGTGTTGTACGAGTTCTGGGTGGTTGCTACCCGTCCAGCAGATGTGAATGGCTTGGCGATGTCATTTGACTTGGCTCGCAAGTCGATTGATCGAATGGTTCAATCGCACAGCCTGTATCGTGATGATACGGAAGTCTTTGACCACTGGCATACGCTGATGAAAACATTTGAAGTGACTGGAAAGCCTGCCCACGACGCACGGTATGTGGCGGCGATGACTGCTCATGGAATTCAAACATTGGTCACGCTGAATCCGCAGGACTTTGCTCGTTACTCGCACATCACAATCATGTCTCCTGCCGACATCCTGGCGGGCAATCTCCCGACCTGACACACAATTCCTGAACACTCATTAACCTTTCCGCAACCACTGCGGGGGTATAATGAGACATGCTACGGATCAATCAGAACAGTTCGACCGCCGGGGCAAAGACGTACTACACGCAGGCGGATTACTACACCGAGGGGCAGGAACTCGCTGGGTACTGGCGAGGCATTGGGGCCGAGAGGCTCGGCCTCTCGGGCACGGTGGACAAAGCCGACTGGGAATCACTGTGCGACAACCGCTATCCCGGCACTGGCGAGCCACTGACACTACGGCGGAAGCAGGAGCGGCGGGTCGGGTACGACTTCAACTTCCATGTGCCGAAAAGTGTTTCGTTGCTGTACAGCCTGACGCGGGATGAGCGGTTGCTCGATGCGTTCCGGGAATCGGTCCGCGACACGATGGCCGAGATGGAAGCGGAGATGCAGACG
Organism: Planctomycetota bacterium; assembly: GCA_043734065.1. Taxonomy (GTDB): domain Bacteria; phylum Planctomycetota; class Planctomycetia; order Planctomycetales; family Planctomycetaceae; genus TH-plancto1. The sequence goes on along the minus strand of JAYTFV010000165.1, from coordinate 10,920 downwards.
CGGGTCCGCAAGTCGGGCTGCAATGAGGATCGCACGATCGGCAACATGGTGTGGGGCGAGTTCATTCACTTCACGTCGAGGCCGATCGATGGCGTGCCTGATCCGCATCTGCACGCTCACTGCTTCGTGTTCAACACGACGTATGACCAGCACGAACACGCCTGGAAGGCGGGACAGTTCAGCTCGCTGAAACGCGATGCTCCGTATTTCGAGGCACGGTTCCATGTGCGACTCGCTCGGCGGCTCGGGGAACTCGGACTCGATGTCGTCCGCACGAAATCCGGTTGGGAGTTGCAAGGACTCGATAAGAAAACGCTCGACAAGTTCTCCCGCCGCACAGCTCTCATCGAGGAAGAAGCCCGTCGCAAAGGGATACTTGATCCAGCCGAGAAATCGGAGCTGGGGGCGAAGACTCGCGAGAAGAAGCAGAAGGATCTGACGCTGGATGAACTGCGGGTCGAGTGGCTGTCGCGGTTGACGGATGACGAGCGGGATCAGTTGGGCGGCGTGCAGCGTCTCGTCGGCACCACGCCGATCCCCGAGCAACCCGAACACGCCCCAAGTGTCATGCAGCAATCGATCAGCCACTGCTTCGAACGGAAATCGGTCCTCCCCGAGCGAACGCTGTTCGCCGATGCTCTCAAACGCGGTGTCGGTCGGCTGTCGATCGCCACAGCCGAGCGAGCGTTTCAGGAACAGAATCTCATCAACGCCGACCGCGACGGGCGACGTTGGGTCACGACCCGTGAGGTGTTGGCCGAAGAGCGGAAGATGATCGTCTTCGCTCGCCACGGTCGCGGGACGCAGTTGCGACTCGGCACGGGGAACCATGTGTTGAAGCGGACCTGGCTCAACCGCGACCAGCAGCGGGCCGTCGAGCATATCCTCGGCTCACGCGACCGTGTGATCCTGATTCGCGGGGCTGCCGGTGTTGGCAAGACCGCGATGATGCAGGAAGCGGTCGAGGGTGTCACTGCCAACGGTGGTCAAGTCTTCGCATTCGCTCCGTCCGCTGATGCCAGCCGGGGCACGCTCCGTGAAGTCGGGTTCGAGCGGGCCGATACGGTCGCTCGCCTGCTCCTCGACGAGAATCTGCAACGTGAAGTTCACGGCCACGTCATCTGGATCGACGAGGCCGGACTCCTCGGCACCCGCACGATGGGCCAGCTGTTCGACCTGGCCGAAAAACTCGAAGCCCGCGTGGTTCTGTCGGGCGACCGGCGGCAGCACGGGTCCGTCGAACGCGGGGCGGCGTTGCGGCTCCTCGAAGAAGAAGCGGGCCTCGTGCCCGCCGAGATCCGCGAAATTCAACGGCAGAAGGGCGATTACAAGCAAGCCATCCACGCCCTCTCCGAAGGCCGCATCGAGGACGGGTTCCGCCTGCTCGACAAGCTCGGCTGGGTGAAAGAAGTCCCTCGCGAGGACCGCTATCAAGCTCTCGCGTTCGATTACGTCTCGGCCATTGAGGCCCACAAAACCGCCCTCGTCGTCTCACCGACTCACAAGGAAGGCGAAAAGATCACCGCCGAAATCCGCGACCGCCTCAAACAGTCCGGCCAGCTGCGCGGCGACGAACATCAGTTGTTGCGGCTGGAGAGTCTGAACATGACCGAGGTCGAACGCGGTGAGGCCGAGCAGTACCTCCCCGGCGATGTGATTGAGTTCCATCAGAACGCGAAGGGGTTCATGAAGGGGAACCGCGTGACGGTCGGCGACTCGCAGCTTCCGCTCGAACACGCGAAGCGTTTCCAATCCTACCGCCCCACCGAAATCTCCCTCGCAGCGGGCGACCTGATCCGCGTCACCAAAAACGGCCAAACGCTCGACGAGCAGCACCGCCTCAACAACGGGTCGATCTATCGCGTTCGCGACTTCGACGCACGCGGGAACATCGTCCTCGACAACGGCTGGACCGTCTCGAAGGAGTTCGGCCACCTGTCGCACGGGTACGTCGTCACCTCGCACGCCAGCCAGGGCAAGACCGTTGACCGCGTGTTCATCGGCGAATCCGCCGAGTCACTCGGGGCGGCTTCCCGCGAACAGTTCTACGTCTCCGCCTCGCGGGGCCGCGAGCAAGTCACCGTCTATACCGATGACAAACACCATCTCCTCAATGCCATCAGCCGTACCGACGACCGCCTGACCGCCACCGAACTCGTCCAAACCTCGCGACCCCCGAAAGACAGACCGGGAGCCCAGGTCTCGTTCCAACAACACCGTGCCCGAATGCGAAAACAACTCCTCCTCCACAGCGTCTCCATCCCGATGAACCCAGTCACGGAACACCAACGACAGGAGCGTGACCATGACCGATAGCGTGCTGACCAAATACACCCGCAAGCCCGACGACAGCGGCGACGCCACCGAAGCCGACGAAGACCTCGGCTCCTTCGGCTGGCTGCGTGGCATGCGCGAACGAGCCACCATGCTCGAACTCCGCCACAAAGACGGCAACATCACCGCAATCGGCTACGCCTATATCGAGAAGATGGAATTCGACCCGAGTGCAGGCATCACTCTGCATGCGTTGGGGAAAGTGATCCGCATCCAAGGCCGACATCTCAATACGGAACTCCGCCCCAACGTGCGACTATTCCAGGGGCTGACGAAGCATCGCGTGCCGTGGATTCAAGCTGCCGACGAACCCGCAAGGCAAGACACTTCGCTAGTCAGTACGATCGTCGAACGAATTGAGGTGTAGACGCGGGCTTGATGCGGAATTTGATTGCGCGATCAATTCCGATGTGATATTGTCTAAGATGTATTAACCATCATCGACAACCTGATTTATGAACGGTCACGAGGTCCAAATATCCAGTGTCAGATACGGCCATGAGGTAGGCGGGGCTGGGGAAGCGAGCGGTTCCTGAGTATGCGCCGCAAGCCTCCCCATCCGTTTCAGAAGTCTTTGTTCCCGCCCGAATCGGACAACCGGGCTTCCCATCACGGCACCACAAACCCCTCACATGGAGACAGACCGCATGCAGTACAAGACGATCATTCTCGAACTTCTGCGGCAACAGCGACCGCTTCACGAACGGTTGCGGAAGAACGGCACGTTGCTGGAGACACTGAACGAACAGGCGTTGCGACTGCGGGCGCGGCATCTGGAGTGGCTGGCGGTGTTGCTGGAAGCGACACCGGGGAGCGAGCCGAGCCAGCTCACGGGGGCGGCGTTCGAGCTGGCCCTGAACGAATGGGAGGAATGTCTGGCGAGCGACTCGCTGCCAGTGGACTTCGAACCGCTGAGCCTCGACGACGCGATGAAGTTCCTCCAGCGTCATTCGTCGCCCGAGTAAAGCCGCAGCGCTACTCGCGTTCTCTGTTTGATCGGCCCTCGAATCAGGCATCCTCTCATTCACCCGTTGCGGCCACGCCTGAGCATCCACCGACAGTCCCGACTACCAATTCAGCGAGAACACATGACCATGCGGCCTCGGACTCACAACCGGCTCTCCCCCGCATGGCCAGCGGAGAGAAGTCGAAGGCCCGCGATCTGATCGCAGCAATTCGCACGCTGCAACTCATCGAGCGGGAGCAGCGTCCCGCGACCGATGACGAGCGAAACACGCTCGCTCGATTCGCAGGCTTTGGACCGGTGGCTCTCTCGCTCTTTCCCGATCCAGTCACGGGACGATTTAAGGATGAGGGCTGGCGGTTGCTGGGCGAGGAACTCCAAGGGTTACTCACATCGGAAGAGTATGCCAGTGCGAGGCGAACGACGTTCAATGCGTTCTATACTTCGCCCACGGTCATCACGGCGATTCACGAGGCGATTGGGCGACTGGGGATTCCAGACGGAGCGACGATCCTGGAGCCAGGTTGCGGGATTGGCAACTTCATGAGCTACGGCCTTCCGGGGCAGCGGTTCATTGGGATTGAGATGGATGCGATCTCGGGCCGCATTGCCAAAGCGTGTCATCCGCAGCATGACATCCGCATCGAGAACTTTCGGGATAGCAAGCTGCCGACCGACCGCATTGATGCGGTGGTGGGGAACGTCCCGTTTGCTGATCTCAAGCTCGATCATCGCGGGCAGAAGCTGGCTCTGCATGATTACTTCTTTGCGAAGTCGATAGACGCTTTGAAGCCGGGCGGCGTGCTGGCGCTGGTGACCAGCCGGTTCACGCTCGACAAACAGAACGCGGCAGTGCGGGAGCTGTTGGCGGAACAAGCGGATTTCGTGGGAGCGATCCGGCTCCCCTCCGACGCCTTCAAACGAGAAGGGACTGCTGTCGTCACCGACATCGTGTTTCTGCGGAAGCGAGTGCCGGGCGAACCGGCCCGCCCTGTCGATCCCGACTGGCTCCAGACGGCACCGCTCTCCATCGAGGGGCACGACCTCCCGATCAACCGCTATTTCATCAATCACCCCGAGATGGTCCTCGGCACACTGTCGCGACAAGACACGCTCTATGGCGGCGAAGGTTTTTCGGTCATCGGCTCCGGGGATTTGCAGGGCGACCTTCAGCGGGCGATTCAGCAGTTGCCAGAGTTCGAACCGATCCGCGTCTCTGCGACATCTCAAACGACATCTCCGGCATTCGTCCCCCCTCCGCCCGAGCGCCACATCGGCGAAGGGAGTTTTTTCGTTGACAGCCAGCGAACGATTCAACAGGTCGCCGACGGCCACGGGACTCCCGTCGTCTATGGCGGCACAAAGCTGCGGGCTGACGGCACCATGACGGGGCAACGCCTGGCGGCACTCATCGAGCTGCGTGACCACGCCCGACGGGTGTTGCAGTCGCAGAATGAAGGCTGGCCGGTCGAGCCTCGCGATCAAGCCCGCCGCGATCTCAATCGCTCCTATGACCGCTTCGTGAGAGCCTATGGTCCGATCAATCACACGACGTTCGGCAAGACCAAAGACGAGAGCGTCATTCGCCGGATGCCGAACCTCGTCAAGTTCCGCGAAGACCCCGATGCGATGCTGGTCATGTCGTTGGAAGACTACGACGAGACGACGGGCCGAGCCACCAAAGCGGCGATTCTGCTCCGAGATGTGGTGGGGCGGACACCACCGGTGACACACGTCCCCACCGCCGAGGCGGGGCTGCTGGTGTCGCTCAACCAGCGGGGCCGGGTCGATCTGGAATTCATCGCATCGCTGTATGGCAAGTCCGAGCCGGAGATCATCGAGGAGCTGGGCGACCTCATTTATCGTGATCCCGAATCTAAAATGTGGGAGACTGCCGATGTCTATCTCTCGGGCAACGTGCGAGCCAAGCTGGCCACAGCGGCTCAAGCCGGTTCCGAGTATGCCCGCAATACGGCGGCGCTGCGGGCGGTGCAGCCTGACGATGTGTTGCCCGGAGAGATTGATGCCAACCTCGGTGCCCCGTGGATTCCGACCCGCGACATCGAAGCCTTTGCCGCTGATCTGTTTCAAGTCGATCCGTCAGCGGTCCCGGTCGGCCATCTGGTGCAGGATGCGGTGTGGTCCTTTGAACCCGACTACCGGGCGGAACGCTCGGTGGCGGCGACCTCGGATTATGGCACCGCTCGCGCCAACGGAACGTGGCTGCTGGGACTGGCCCTCAACATGAAATCGCCGACCGTGTATGACACCATTGATGAAGTGAAAGTCGTCAACCAGATGGAAACGCTGGCGGCCCGTGAGAAGCAACGACTCATCAAAGAAAAGTTCCGGGCATGGGTCTTCACCGATCCGGAGCGAACCGAACGTCTCGTGCGGCTGTATAACGACACGTACAACAATCTGAGGCCGCGTCAGTTCGATGGCTCGCATCTCGACTTCCCCGGCCTGAACCAGACGCTTTCGCTCCGCCCGCATCAGGTCGATGCGGTTTGGCGGGGGATGAGTGCGGGGAACACGCTGCTGGCCCACACGGTCGGAGCGGGGAAGACGTTCACAATGGCCGCCACCGGCATGAAGATGAAACAGGCGGGCCTCATTCAAAAGCCGATGTATGTCGTCCCGAACCATCTGCTGGAACAGTTCTCCCGCGAGTTCATGCAGCTCTATCCGAATGCCCATTTGCTGGTCGCCGCCAAGGAAGACCTGACGCGGGACCGCCGCAAATTCCTGACCGCGAAGATCGCCAGTGGTCAGTGGGACGGCATCATTGTCACCCACAGCAGCTTCGAGCGAATCGGCATGTCCCGAGAATATCAGGAGCAGTTCCTGCTCGAGCAAATTGAGAGTTACGACCAGTTGCTGCGCGAATATGCAGGCCAGCGGGGTCAGCACCGCAACCTCATCAAGACCATCGAAAAACAGAAGGCCGGGCGAGCAGAACGTCTCAAGAACCTTCTGGCCGAAGACAAGAAGGACGACGGGTTGGTGTTCGACGAACTCGGGGTCGATCACCTGTTTGTCGACGAGGCGCACTACTTCAAGAATCTGGAGACACCGACCAAAATGGATCGGGTGGCGGGAATTCAGACGGGCGGATCGGAGCGGGCGTTCGATCTCTTACTGAAATCGCAATATCTCGGCGAGCAACATCCGGGACATGGGGTGACGTTTGCGACAGGGACACCGATCTCGAACACAATGGTCGAGATGTACACGATGCAGCGGTTCCTCGACCCCGCCGGGCTGCGCAGCCGGGGGATCGAACATTTTGATGCGTGGGCCGCGACGTTTGGGGAAGTCGTCGAGACGCTGGAGCTTTCGCCCGATGGAGCGGGGTTGCGTCCCCGCAGCCGCTTCGCTCGCTTCACGAACCTGCCCGAACTGCAACAGATGTTCCGTGCCTTTTCCGATGTGCAAACGGCGGAGATGCTGAATCTCCCCCGGCCCCGCCTGGAAGGCGACAAGGCTCACATCGTGGCCTGCCCGATGTCTCCCCGACAAGTCGCGTTGCAGAAACAACTGGTCGAGCGCTACGAGCGCATTCGGCAGGAACGGGTCGATCCGCGTGAGGACAACGCCCTGGCGATCACCACCGATGGCCGCAAGTTGGCGACCGACGCCCGGATGCTGACCGCGACAGCCACGGACTTTCCCGAATCGAAAGTCAATCGACTCGTCGAGAACGTCGTCGAGGTGTGGAAACGCTCGGAAGCGACACGCGGCACGCAGATGATCTTCTCCGATCTCGGCATCAACCCGACGCCGTGGGGTTATTCACTGTATCAAGAGGTGATTGAAAAACTCGTCGCGGGGGGTATTCCGCGTGACCAGATCGCCGCGATGGGGGACGCCGAATCGGATGCCAAGAAGCAAGCCCTGTTTGAGAGAGTGCGAAACGGCTCGGTGCGGGTGTTGCTGGGCAGCACGCAGAAAATGGGAACCGGCACGAACGTGCAGAAGCGGCTCGTCGCGTTGCATCATTTGGATGCTCCGTGGAAACCCGCCGAGGTCGAACAGCGTGATGGCCGGATTCTGCGACAGGGGAACGAGAACGCCGAGGTGTCGATCTATCGTTATGTGACCGAAGGTTCGTTCGATGCCTACATGTGGCAGGCCCTGGAAACCAAGGCGAAATTCATCTCGCAGGTGATGAGCGGCCACAACGCCACCCGTCGTGCGGACGACATCGGCGGACAGGAACTCTCCTACGCGGAAGTCAAAGCCATCGCCTCGGGCAACCCGGCGGTGTTGACCCTCGCCGAAGCCGACGCGGATCTCCAGCGGTTACAAATCCTCAAGAAGAATCACCTGGATGAACAGTTCGTCGCGCGTCGAAATATCCGCGACCTGCCGACGACGATCAGCCGCCAGACCGAGCAATTGGCCAAACTCACCGAGGATGCAGCCACCCTCGCCCAGCATGCCCACGATCCACTGGTGATCGCCGGACGAAAATGCTCCACGGATGAGGCGACAAAAATCCTTTCGCAGCGTCTGAATACCCTGCCGGAACGGGTTCGCGAGACAACCCGCGTGCCGCTGGGAATCTACCGTGGTCTCCGCTTCGGACTGGTCTTACACGCGAATCAGTCCCCCGAGGTCTTCCTGGAAGGAGCGACCACGCAGCACGCGGGACTCACCCGAGATCATCACGGCCCGCGTGCCATCCTGAATGCCCTGGAGCGGATTACCGGCAGCACCCGCACCGACAGAGAACACGCTCAGCAGCACCTGTCGCTCGCTCAAACCCAACTCCACGACTACCAATCCCGCCTCGGAAACACCTTTCCACATGCGTCCTATCTCGCTGAACTCATCCACCTCCGCGACCAACTCAAAGCCCACCTCTCCAGCACGAATCATTCCCCAAGCGACGCGACTGACAAGACGGCAACCGCTGGCTCACCCGCTACCCCCGACCAGCCCACCGTCTCCGAACTTGCCACGAGAATCAAATCCCTCAAAGCCACCCACACGCTCGAATCGACTCCGCTCCGCTCCACTTCGCACCCTTCAACCTCCGAAGAACCCGTCACCACCCGCATCCGCCGCAGGACCGCCGTTCAAACGGCATCCCTCACTCCGGAGACGACGCTGAACACCCCCCACTCCGAAGCACCCCTCCGCACTTCAGAAGACGATCCCGCCCCCGTTCCCACCAGCTTCCAACAACGCACCCTCCACCAACGCTCCCGCCCCGACAACGCACAAACCCCCGCGTGAAACCATCCCGCTTCCCCCCGCCCTCGGCCTCCGTGGGCGGGGTGGCTGTCATGCCGTCTCGCGACCTCGCCAGATAAGCAGGACCATGCACCACCTCACACGAGTTGATGCCACAACACTCGTCACGAACACCGCCGATCCCCACTCCGAAATCGAACCCTGTTCGTAAGCCCAAAGCCCATGCTTTCGGGCGAACGGAACAAAAATCTCCCCACACGGGGAACGGGCGGTCAAGGACTGGCCCGTGGGAGGGCACCGCTCTACACAAGCGAGCCACGAGCGCGGAAGAGTGGGAGGCAGCCCAAAGCGGCCAGCGCGGTCCCGATCCTTGACCGCCCGTGGGGTGTCCCCCGTTTCATGCCGCCAGGCGTAACACTGCGCCGCAGGCGATCATCACACTTGTCCGGTTATTGTTCGATAAATGAGGGTACGGCTTGATCGTGATGCTTTGTGATTGTCCACACCACAACACTTCGCAATGAAATCCTTAGTCGCCCGACTCCAAAGGCGAAGCAAACATCTCGACTGTGTGTCGAACTCTAGCAAAGGGATCATCCTTGGCTGCTTCGATCCATTCCAAGTACACATTTGCATCACACCCGCAACGAAGTGCTTGAACGCTCAGTTCCGCGCACTTGGCTCGAACATCTACCCATATCTCCCTTGGAAACGAATCTGATTGCTGCCGGGCACGGTCATATGATGTTTCGGTCAAAAGTGATGTCAGCCCAATTTCAAGAACATCGAAGAATCGACTTCCACAACTCAATCCCAACTTCTCGACAACGAACGCGGCCGTGTCAACCAGGAGGGCAAGAAAGCGAGTTCGAGACACCGCGATCATGGCTGCCAGATTCTCAAGGACGCTCAATGGGACGGGAATGATCCCAGTTGTCGTTCGAAAGTTCGCCCATGTCGAAATCGCCGAGGAAGCCTGGACCACACATGACTGGTCGGCTGAAATCAAGGACAAGTGAATTCGACGGGCCGCGTCTACATTTGTTCGGAGTCCGTGTTGGGCTAACGCCGGTTCGCATTGCACAGTACAGAGTCCCATCTCATCTGCAAGACGGAGCAGAATATCGAGGCGTTCGACATCTCGGCGGCTAATCCTAGGTGCATGAAGGGCTCCTTCTACAGCATTGATCCAATTCTCGTATTCACCCCTATGCCAGCGATAAAACAGGCCAGGGACCCCGCCTGATGCAACTGGCGCGGCCAGTTCAGAAAGAGCCGACCGATGCTTTTCAAACCAGACTTCCAGGTTTCCAGTAATGGTGTTCAACTCGGCACTGGTCCAGTTGATCAGGCGGTGTTCCTTTGATACGGCCTGATACCGATCTTGAGTCGCTCGATAGAACGCCTCCAAGTCTCCATCTCCAGGAGTGATACCCTTCCGCAACAAGCTTGAGAATAAAGCTTTGTCGCTTCTTCGATTGTGTGGCGGCAACGCGAGCAGCAATGATCGAGAGTACCCTCTCAACGTTGGAATGCCATTCGCGTCGCAATGCTGGTACAAGGAGGATGAGAATGAAGCGAGGTTCTCTTTACTAATCCATCCGAGGCGCCGATAGAATAGCAATCGATGAATTGCACTTATTCCTGCTGCATTTTTCCATTCTCTAACGATCTTCATCAATTGATCTGTTTCAGCGTCAAGAGATTTCTTCACTTCGGAAGGAAGTTGAACGCCCTGCAATGATTCTTCCCGAAGACCGTCTGTCAGGTCAATGTACTTCATACTCATGATTGGAGGGGTTCCGTCGCCATAGATCGGCTTCCCAATCACCTCACTGATGATCGTCTTTTGGGCTGGACCGCTAAGTGACGACATTGCCTTGACTTCCAACTCCCACAAACATTCGATGAACTGCGACGATTTGCGAGTCCATTTGTCGGACAGATGGCGGAGAACGAGTTGTATCAGAGTCGTGTTCTGCTGGTCACTGAGTCGACCCGTAAGCCATCGCAGCACGCGACTTGCAAACGAAGCCCTTGTCACCAAGTATGTGTGAGTGACCGATGGCTCAGATGCCGGGGTGATTGCAGTCAGATTTGCCGCAGCTTGTTGGAATACGAAGTCGACTTCCTCCTTTGTGAGTTGTTGAAGAAGTGTGTCACTGAAGAGCCGTTCCGAAAACTCGCCGTGTCTTGTCAGGATGCCAATGGTTTCCATTCGCCCGAGTGAATCGGAAGCGGTTTCACACGATGTGAGAACCAATCGTTCGGCAATTGTCAGACTCGATCCTTCACTGCACACCAACCGAGCCGGAATTCCTGCGGTTTCGAGGAAACGCAATGCTTGAAGAGCCTCGTTGGTGGCTGTGCTCTTCCTCAATTCGGGAATCGCAACCGAGGCATCTCGAAGTCGCTGAAGA
>JAYTFV010000164.1:0-1852 GCA_043734065.1 Planctomycetota bacterium | reverse complement strand
CCGCGGTTCCCACAGGCTATTCCCGTGAACAGCACATTCCTTCCGACTGTTCAATGGTACTGGCGGTCTCCACTCACCTCGTGGTTGATCTATGCGGTCGTCATTCTGGTGACGACCTGGCCGCTGGCAGGCTCCCCGTTGTCGACGCTCGCGCTGGGTCCGGTCGACTCGTCCGTCGTGCCGATGCTCAATCTGTGGACGATCTGGTGGAACGCCGATCGGGCTGCCCATGCCTTTCAAGGGTACTGGCATGCGCCGATCTTTTTCCCGGTTCCCGACTCATTCGCCTTCTCCGAACCACAGCCGACGACGCTGCTGGTCGCCCCGGTGATCTGGCTGACCGGGTCGCGGGTGCTGGCTTACAACGCATATTACTGGCTCTCGTTCCTGCTCAACGCGGTGATGACGGAGCGATTGTTGCGGCTCCAGAATGTCGGGCGTCTGCTGGCTCGTAGCGGTGGGATCGCGATGATCCTGCTCCCGATCCTGCAGTGGCAGCGAGACGTGATTCAGGAGGTTCCCGTGTGGGGCATCCTGTGGGTCTGGATCGCGTTTGTGAAGCTCTCTCGCGAATCGCGTGCCCGGCACGGCGTCGAGTTGGGAGTGGCGGCGGCGACGACCTGCCTGATGTGCATGCACTATGGGTTGTTCGCAGCCATTCTCTCGGCGTGTACCGTATGGATCATGGTCCGGCGGTGGTTCTCCCCGTCAACATGGATGGCTTGGCCACTCGGCGGCATCGTCGCCCTGCTGCTCGCCGGGCCGCTGATCCTCCATGTACATCGAGTTCTCAAATCCCATGAGTTCACCAGAGACAGGAGCCAGGTGGCCATGTTGTCGGCTCAGCCCGGTGACTACACGCATGCCTTCGGACGCAGCGTGATTCCGTGGGGGCAGATGGCCGCGAGGAAGTATTGGTCGATGTCGCCCGGCTGGATCAAGGTCGGCCTGTCGGGACTGGGCATCGCGTGGGGACTCTGGCGGCGACGGACCCGGCGCTGGACGCTGTTTCTGATGCTGACCGCCGGGCTGGCGTACTCGCTCTCGTTGGGGACCAATCTCAAATGGGGCGACATCTCCATGTGGGACATGCTCTGTCAGAAGATCCCCGGTTTCTCCCAGGTCCGCAGTTCGAACCGCATCGCCGTGTTCGTGCAGATCGTCGCCGTTCTGCTGGCGGTGCAGGCGCTGCATCTGCTGACCATCTGGAGTCGCCGCCGCGCGAGTGGGATTAGCCTGACGACCCGCTCTTTCGTGTGCCTGGCTGCGGCATTTGTGGCCTTCGAGACGTGGCCCTTGGAAACGAAGCTGTGGGCGGTGCCGGATGACGAGTCTCATCGAGGTTGGATCAATTTCCTGCGTGCAGAAACCCCGCCGGGTCGGGCGGTGCTGTGCCTGCCGATGCCGAGCGGCACCGAAGTGGGGGCCTTCGAGCCGACGACGACCTGGATGTACTTCGGCACCTTTCACCAGATTCCGTTGCAGAACGGCTACTCGGGATTCTTTCCCGAGGTCGAGACCCGTTTGCGAGGCGAGATGATCGGACCGGGAGTGACGCCGGAATTTCTGGATCGAGCGTATGCCGCTGGCGTGGAGTTCCTGATCGTCAACTCCCAGTCCAAGGCCAAACCCCCACTGCCCCCACTCCCGCGTCACGGGGAGCGAGTGCAACTCAAAATGGTCTGGGCCGACCTCAACGGCGTGCATCTGTTTCGTTTGATCCCGCTGTAGCAACGAGCTTCGCGTCGCCGGGTGCCACTCAACGCCGTTAACCCTTTTGTGGTCGGAAAAGAAGTCTTGATGCGACAGAGGTTTGTGGCGACGCTTCGGTTCTCACACTGAGGTGTCACAC
>JAYTFV010000163.1:0-3036 GCA_043734065.1 Planctomycetota bacterium | reverse complement strand
CAATCTGAGAGATCCATCATACGAACGCTGATTCCCAAATACTTCTCGGGGTCACCAACCATGTTGTCAAAGAGCATTCCCCTCGCCGTTGCTTGGGGGGAGAGACATTGTATTCGCGACTTTGCTTCACGCAACCCTCTGGGTTCTCTTTTTCTATCTTCGCGCGGATTTCTTGGTCTTGGTCACAGACAACTCATGCTGACTCTACAAAAAAAAGCCTTTGGCAACCGCCAAAGGCTCTGAACATTCGACTGACACTCCCGGCCGCAATCCGGGCTGTACTCTACAGCTTCGGGCGATCTCGCTTCTTCGGAGGAGGACCAGCCGGTGCCTTCATCTTCGTTTCTTCCTCAGCCAGAAGTAACTTCGCGACATCCGCATCATCCAGCCCTCGAGCATCCATCCCCGGTGGGACCGGGATGCTGCTCTCCTGCCACGTCCACCCCATGTCTAGCCGCAACTCGCGTTCAGCCAGCATGGCCCACGGCGTGCCCGTGTGTTCGTCGACGACACGCTGCAGGTACTTCTTGGACTTCTCCGCGATCTTCTTGACATCGATCGAATCGACTTGAGCTGAGGGGACCAGCCGCCATTCATTGTTTTCCTTACCCCCGGTAAAGGTCTTAGGAGAGGACCGCATGGCAGCCAGCATGTTATTGTAGCCGAAGTACCGCGCCCGCAGGGCCAGCAACCGCCCCATGGCGAGGTCGTACGCCGCACGCCAACGCGGCTCACGAATCTTCTCCCGATCCTTCTCGGCGGCTTCCAGCCCCGAGAGCAATCGCTTGATTTCATTGTCCACCACGGCCACGGGCTTCTGGGCTTCGATGATGGCAGTCCGCAGCACGTTGTCGTTGTAAGCCGCAAACGCCATCACAGGCACAGGCAGGTTGCTGATCCGGTTTTTTTCACTGTTGGTGAGATCCGCTGTCATCACCAAAGCTGACTTCGCAGCGTTCTTGCGGATATCGTCCTCAGCCTGACGCAACGGACGGTAGTCCGGAGCGTAATTCCGCATGATTTCCTTATCGAATACCGGGCCACGGCCTTCCGCCGAGATCAGGTACATCCCACCCGTTTCCGCACACAGCCGAGTCAGCCCGTACGGACCATAGCTGGCCGACATCTGATTCAGACGCCAGTCGTTGCCATCGCCCCAACTGGGAAGCTGAAGACCTTCCGGGAAGGCAGTTTCCGGCCCCTGGTCGACCGGGAGATACTCTTCGAAGCCGTCCTCATACACCCAGCGGACGAAACCCTGCTTCTGCCCAAAGACAGAAGCATTGCCGACCGTGTACACACGGGTCTTCGCCCGCTTGCAGTTGGCGATCGCCGCCTCCAGGTACTTTTCTGCGTCGTCTCCGCGTTCGTCGGTGACGACCAATACGAGCTTGTTCCACGGGCCGTCGCCCTTGCGAAACGACTTCCATTTGTCAACGGCCGTGTTGACGGCCTCGAAGACGACTTCCTTGCCGGATTCGTCATTGGGAATTTTCTGAACGAGTTCGACCAGCGGCCGCACATCCTGCACCGGCTCGGGGGTCAGGATGCTCACCTTTTCCCCAAAGGAGAGGACAGCTGTGTAGAGCCCGGCAGTGGCTTTTTCCTGATCGAGTTGCTTGTAGACGGTCTCGAACCGCTTCACGAGTTCTTCGCGGCGGACTTTCATGGAGGTCGAGGCATCGAAGACCCAGATCACGAGCGTCTGGCGTTCCTTGACGGACTGCCGAATCTCGAAGGTCAAGCGGTCCATGATCCCGGAGGCTCCGCCGCCGACTTTGTCGCTGACGCTGGTTCCTCTCTCGTTCCCCACGATCGTTTGGGAGAAGTTGACATTGGCGGGCATCACAAAATCTACGCTGGAGAGTTGGAGAATCTCCGGATTGACCTCATCCGAGACTTGTGCCTGCATCCCCTGCCCTGCTGCACCCGGCGAGCTATTGACGGCAAAGTCAGCAGCTGATGAGTTGCCAGTCATCGACAACTCCTGCCCATCGACCCCCTTCTGGTCGTTGGCCATGGCATCCTGATATATCATCTCCGGATCGACCACTTCGTCCATGACGCTGACGATATCGGTCGACGCTTGGCCGGTCGTGACAGACCAGGCAATAAAGTGGCAAGAGAGCAGCACAGCCCCATTCAGGAGGAGGCTGATGCCCCAAGCTGGCAAGTCACGACGCATATCGCTCATGTTGGCAAACTCCCGATCGTCAGTGGAAGATTCGATTCAACGCATGTGCGCGGAATATCCCCGCTGCCCCTTTGAGTCTATCTTGAAAATCCAGCATCGGCAATCGAAATTCGGGTCGGGGGAGTGCCCCTGGACGAAATTTCGAAAGAAAGTGGAGCGGACAAACTCACTTCGAATACCGCCAAATTCGACCGCATGTTCGTGCCAAACACACAATTTCCTGAGATTCTCGGCCAGAAATCACAGCTTGGCCAGTTCTTTCCGGTTAAGGGAATTTCTGGTCCCCCAATATCAACGGGTGAGGTCGCTGCCCTCGCCCGAGGGCGAGCGGCCCGCGTTCTGGCGAACGCAGCTACGCAGAGAGTCGCTGCATTCGCCAGAATGCGGGCTGTGGCTCTCGGCGTTCGGGGTTACCGACAGACGCCCGAAGATGTTGGGAGTCTGCACCGGCGCTCGGGCGCGGGGTCCGTCGGCCCGCGTTCTGGCGAACGCAGCTACCCATCGGGCGTGGACGTGGACTAGAAATCGAACCACATCCCCGCGCCCAGCAGTCGATCGTGCCGGGTTCCGGGGAAGGCATACTGCAACGAGGGGCCGGAGTAATACTGCACACCGACCCGCCACAAATGCTGCGACTCAAAGCCCCGCCATTGCCAGCCCGCCTGGCAATTGACGCTCGTGATGTAGTTGTGATCCTGTCGTGTGTGGCCGTTGATGGCCGCAAATGGAGCCCCGCGCAGGCTGAACACCATCGGGCTGTACTGCAGGCCGTACTGGAATTCATTCGGCAGGGCTCCGTCTTCCGCACCGAGAGCATAGGCGTACTCACCGTAAGTCTGCCA
>JAYTFV010000162.1:0-4251 GCA_043734065.1 Planctomycetota bacterium | reverse complement strand
CTTCCACCCACCCCACCGCCACACCCGTTGGAAATCCAAAGTCAAAACCGCCAAACTGACGCTCTCATGATGTGAAAGTTCGGCTGCGGCGGACTAGGCCACTCAAGCCGATCGTCCCCGAGATCGAACAGCTGCTCGGACCCGCCCAACCGGTCGCGGAGGTGTTGGCGACGCTGGATCGCCAATATAAAGCGGACGGCAAGCCTGCCGTCTATTTCTTGAGGCCGAACGAGCCGATCGCTCCGTATCTCGACGACTTGTTGGGGAAATCCCAAATCGATCTCCCATTGGATCAGCCGATCGCACCGCAGTTGGATAAGCTGCTCGGCCCGGCGAAATTGACGAAGGAGGTCTTCGAGGAACTCGACCGTCAGTACCGCGACGAGAACAAGCCTCCGCTTTGGTTCCTGCCGCTCAACGAACCGATCTCGCCCCACCTCGACGAACTCCTCGGGCCAGTGGCTCAGCCGGATGAGTCGAAGTTGAAACTGCCTTCGACAGAAGTGCCGCCAGCAGCAAAGAAGCTCCCCTGATGGTTGAGTCTTCGTCCTTTGCCTCGCGTAAAGCGACAGACCCGAGCGTGGAGAATGGGGTAGCGACCTCATCACCCCCCGAGCAGCTCCTTCGCCCCGCTCAGCACCTGCCCGATGGCGATCCCTTCGTTGCGGAACAGCTGTTCTTTGCCGCCGGGTTCGCGGAGCCAGCCGCCGCTGTGGTGCAGGGCGACGACTTCCCAGGCGGCGTTGAAGACCGGCGACCCGGATGAGCCGGGCATGGTGTCGGTGAGGTACTGGACCACATTGTCATCGACATAGGTGACCATGTTGTGTGTCAGCGCGATCTGCTTTGGCCCGCCGCCGGGGTGCTGGACGATGACGACGCTCTGCTCTTTGGCGACTTTCGTATTCGCGAGCGGAATCGCTCCCCATTTCGCGTTGGCGTCACCTTCTACTCGCACGACGGACCAGTCGTGATCCTTGACCAGGCTGGTCGCAAAGCCGAGGTCGGGGCGGCACTTGAAGCGCTCGATCGGCTTATCCAGCCCGGCCACTGTCTGCTCGAAGTTGAACTCGACTATGGCCCCGGCGGCGACCTCCTTGCTCGGCAGCACGTGGTTGTTCGTCACGATCAGATTCCCAGCCACCAGGAACCCGGTCCCGGATTCTCCCCCAGCGGTCACGATCCGCGCGACCGACTTCGACCGCTGCAGACCCAGCTCCAGGAACCCGATCGGCAACAGCGTACTCTGCTTGCCAATGATCTGTTCGAGCTGTCCCGACGGAGCCTCCGACTGCCACTTCACGTCTTCGCGCATATTGAACGGTGACTCGACAATCGGATGGTCACCGCTGAGGGCTTGCTTCAGCGCCTCGGCATGCTGGGGGTATTGCTGGGCAACAATCTCGACCATCTTGGTCAGGGCTCCCTGCTTTCGACCCTCGTCAATCACCGCATGCCAGACGGAACGAATCGGGCCGTCCGTATTGATGCTGGCCCAGTCGAGCCCCGTCTCCTTGGCAATTTGCTTGGCCAGAATTTTGTCGTCGTACACATCCAGCATGATCTCGCGCAGCTGGGAGTGTGCGGCGGTCCACTTCTGAAGGAGGCTCATGTTTGAACTCACGAAAGATCAGCAAAAATGGAATCATGCGATCCGGTCGGGCACAACACCCGTACAGGTCAGACTTTCTTGAACTGATCCCACTTCAGAATCGGTCCCAACGTGGCGAGGCCGTCGAAGAACTCCTCAATCTCTTTGAGCGGCTTCATGAACTTCTTCCAAGCGTCCGGCACGATCAGCTCTTCGTGCAGATCGAGTCCGGACACGTCCTGTTCGAGGACAAAGCCGAATGCCTGGGGCTTGCCGCCCTTGTTGGCAATGATGATCTTCCAGAACCGCGAGGGGATCTGGATCGACACCTCCACGCGGCTCTTGACCAGTCCGTGGAAGAACTTGTCCTCGGGGTCGAGGACCGGGCCGGAGATGGTGCAGACTTTCTCTGCCGAGGTCTGCTTCTCGACCATGTTTTCCAGCTCGCCCCAGTTGAAGTCCTTGAACTTCGACTGGTTGAACTTGGCGGTCTGCGGCGAGCAGTTGGTGGTGTGGAACGTATCGCCGTTTCCCTTCTGCATCTCCTCAAACGTCCTGCCCCAGGCGATATCGTCGCGCCGCACGAGGTGCCCCTTGTCGAAGGCTTGGCCATCCTTGGTGTAAAAGTAGTCCGGCAGCTGATGGTCGAACGGGATGCGAGGATCGGTCACCCAGTCCTCGGAGGCATCCTTCTCGAAGCCGTTCAGTTCCTTGCGGCTGGGCTTCTTGCCGTCGATCTCTCGCGACTGTTTTCGCCAGTCGACATTCGCCGCTGTGAAGAGCGCCAGCCGACGCTGCTTGTGGATCACGACCGTGAACTTGTGGTACTTGAGATGCGGCGAGCCGTCTTCCAGCTTGGCAGCCAGCTTCAGGCCCTTGGTCGTCAACTCTGGCATCGGGACAGTGACATCGCCCGACAGGCTCAGAAAGTTCGGATCGTAACCCTTGCGTTTCTCCAGGTCGGGGTAGATCAACGGAACCTTCTCGACGGCATCGTCACCGGTTCGAGCAGGAGCTGACGACGACGCAGTCGCTGCCGCAGCGGGATTGCCGAGGCTCACTGTCACATTGAGCGGAATCGTGAACGTCACTCCCGGCCCACCGGAAATCACGACTCCGCCCACCGGTGCCGGAGCGGGCTTGTCACCGGGAGACGGATCGCCCAAGGACTCTCGCCCAAAGCGATCCGCAGCTGTCCAGTAAGCGGCCCAGTCGTTCGTGGGGGCGACCGAGCCTTTGAAGTTGAGTCCCGCTTGCACGACCTTGTTATCACGAGCCAGCTCATAGGTCGGGACCGAATAGTTCGACTCCAAATAAGCTCCGGCAAAGTGCAGGGCGACGACCTCGCCCGTCTTCACGTCGATGATCGCCGAACCGGAACTGCCTCCCAAGGTCGAGCAGTCATGCTTCATCGCCGGAACATTCTTGCCAAAGCTGGGGTAGTTCTGGCTCCCATGCAGCCTGCCGGGCAACAGCCGCTTGACGTTGTAGACCCGGCCAAAGATGTTGTCCTGCTCGTTACTGTCGTTCCGAGGATCACGCGCTGGGTAACCGACAGCCACGACCTCCATCTCCTTGAGTTCCTCGGGAGTCCGAACCGACAGATTGAGAGGCTTGATCGAAGCGGGCAATCCGCTGACCCGCAGCAGAGCCATATCCCAATACGGGTGAATCATCAGCACCTTGTCGACGACGACCGGGATCGACTCGTCCGAGAGATACTCTCGCTTAAAATCGACGGCTGCGGACTCATCCGGTTTGAATTGCACACGGGTTCCCAGTCCAGCTGCGAACAGGCCCGCGACATGGCGGTTGGTCATCAGCAGGCCATCCCCGACGACGAACCCGGTTCCTCCATACGGAATACCTGGGTTACCCGGCATCTCGACGCGCCCGATCGACGGGATGGCGATCTCGATCTGCGACTTGAACTCGGTCTGCTCCAGATGTTGCCACAGCGGGTCGGCGATCGTAAAGGTCCCCTGCCGCACAAAGACCGCGGGCCGCTTACCGGGGATGATGATCGCTTCCAACTGGCTCGCCTCTTCGAACGTCGGCAGCTGGAATCGGGCGATCTTCTCCAGCCCGGATCGAATGCGATCGTGCGTCTCGAGTCCCGTGGTCGATTCGAATCCCGCCATCGATTCCAGCATCGCATCGCTGGGCAGGCTCTCCACGAGCTCCTCGGGAGAAGCGATCATCCGGAGATATTCTGCAACCCGTTCTGCTTTCGTCTTGCCCGCCATGTTGAAACCCCCTGTGGAAGAACACGCCGGTGAAAGGACCGACTGCACCTGATGCTAGCGAGGGAGCAGCGAGTTCTCCACGTTCAGCCGCTCTGCGTGCGGTGACAGTACGTCGGCGAGAATCACCGCCAAGGCCTCCCCCGGTCAGACTCCCCTCTCCGCTGGAAGTGGGACCGGGGGTGAAGGGCTTCCAGGTGGATGCGTGGCCTCCCCGTAGGATGGGCACTCTTGCCCGTCCCCGAGCGACGTTCGCACGTCGAGGGCGAGTGACATGGGGCGAGGGCAGCCCATTGGCCCACGTGGCTCGCTCTGGCTGGTCGCGCAATAGCGGGGACGGGCAGGATTGCCCATCCTACATTTCGCCCCCGAGCCGGAAGCGTCAGCGCCCGGAGCACGTCGAGCGAGGGAACTCCG
>JAYTFV010000161.1:0-4635 GCA_043734065.1 Planctomycetota bacterium | reverse complement strand
GTGGGAGTCCAGGCTTTAGGCTGCTCCCCTTCGGCGGAGGCAGGCTAAAGCCTGGACTCCCACATCGATTTTCATGACCCAACCCCGATTCGTCACATCAGCGTCCGATTGCTAGAATACCGACGGAGGTGTTTGATGAACCAAACGGTTGAAGCTGTGGTTGATTCGGAAGGTCGTATCCGATTGCTCGGCGAGGTGCATGTCTCCAGCCCTCGACGGGCCTTGGTGATGGTTCTGGAAGAGCCAGCACTCGTTCCCGGCGAAGCGGCTCTGCTGGCTGAAGCGGCTCTCATGGCAGACTGGTCGCGTCCCGAGGAGGAAGCGGCGTGGTCACACCTGCAATCGGGGATGTAGTGCTGGTCCCGTTTCCGTTTTCGGATCTGTCCCAGTCCAAGGTCCGTCCAGCGCTGTGCCTTGCCAATGCCGGGCGAGGTAATTGGGTGTTGTGCCAGATTACGAGCATTTCGTACGGCGATCCGATCGCTGAAACATTGACGGCTCCCGACTTCTCATCGGGTGGATTGCATGTTGACAGCTTCTCACGTCCGGGGAAATTGTTTACGGCCCACTCCGGTCTGCTGGTTCGCTCCGTAGGTCGATTGAATGATGCTGCGATTCAGCGGATTCTCAATGCCGTGGTCAATCTGCTTCGCCCCCAGGGTCTGACATCGCCTTGAGGCAGAAGTGGCTCATTGAAAATCTATGCAACATGCCGCAGTCCGGCGACCTTGATGAACGCACTCGCTACAATTCGGCGACATCGATTGCCCCCTTGAGTCGGGAAAGGGTCCGTCCCCGTGTCGCCGTGGATTCTCCAGCACTTCCTGAACCCGACGCTGTTCTGGCCCGGCATGGCGTTGGCGTCGCTGCCGATCATCATTCATTTGATCAACCGGCTGCGGTACAAGCGGGTGCGGTTCGCGGCGATGGAGTTTCTGCTGGCGAGCGAGCAGAAGAACCGGAGGCGGGTGCTGCTGGAACAGCTCTTGCTGCTGCTGGCCCGCATCGCGCTGGTGCTGCTGATACTGGCTCTGATTGGTCGACTGATTCTCGACCCGAAGCATCTGTCGCTGTTTCAGGGGGCGCGGACGCACCACGTCATCCTGCTCGATGACACCGGGTCGATGCGCGATCGAGTCGGCGAGTCGAGTGCCTTCGATCAGGCCCGCGAAGTCCTGCGCGGGATCATTGCCCAGGGAGCCGAACGACCCGGCACGCAGCGGATCACGCTGGTCCTCATGTCCAGCCCGACCGAGACTTCATCGGGTTTGACCGAGCGCGATGTCGACTCCCAATTGCTCGATGACTCCGCCGCTCAGTTGCAGGATCTCACCTGCACCTACCGCGCGGGCAGTCCGGTCGCGGCATTGACCGCCGTGCGAAACCGTCTGACCAGTGATCGATCGAGCGAGAAGGTGCTGCACATCCTCTCGGACTTCCGCAAGCCCGATTGGTACGACAACGGGGCATTGGTCAGCGAACTGGAGACCCTCAGCAATACCAAGGTCAGCCTCAACTTCGTGCGCCTCGTCAACGAGCAGCACGAGAACCTGGCCATCACCGAACTGTCCGGGGCCGTCGAGACGGCTGCCGTCGGAGTGCCGGTGACGTTGCGGGCGAAGGTGCTGAACGCGGGTCTGCGGGAGGCGGCGACGGCGAAGCTGGCGGTGGCGATCGATGGGCAGGCTCTGAACCGCCGCGAGCCGCTGCCGCCGATCCCCGCTGGGGAATCGCGCGAGGTGACGTTCGATGTCGACTTCCCGACCAGCGGTCTGCACCGCGTCGAGGTGTCGCTCGAAGCGGACTCGCTCGAAGCGGACAACATCCGGCGGCTGGCGGTCGACGTGCCGCAGGCGAATCCGGTGCTGGTGATCGACGGCACGCCCGGAGCGGTGCAAGGGCTGTACGTGGCCGATGCCCTGGCCGCCGATCAATCGGTGACGGGGTACGCGGTCACGATCGATGGGCCCGAAGGGTTGCGGAAACGGAACCTCGCGGAGTTCGCACTGGTGTACCTCATCAACGTGCCAGAACTCCCGCCCGATGCGACCGAGGCTGTGCGTAAGTACGTCCGCGATGGCGGCGGACTGGCGTTCTTCGTCGGCGAGACGATCAACGCGGGGTACTTCAACAAGGAGTTTTATGCGGGGGGCAAGGGGTTATTGCCGGTGTCGCTGGGGCTGACTCCCTCGCTGTTGCCGCCGGTCGAGGGGACGCAGACGCCCGACCTCGTGGTGACCGATCACCCGGTGTTTGCGCTCCTGGCCGGGCAGGAGAACCCGCTGATCGACTTCGTGAAAATCAACGCCTACTTCGCCGTCGATCCCTCGGCTCCGAAGGCCGAAGGAGCGAAGGTGATCGCCAGCCTGCGCAATGGGGCTCCGTTGATGCTCGAACACGAATTCGGCAAGGGGCGCGTCCTCACCTGCCTCACCGCAGCCGGTCCGGCGTCGCTCTCGGAGACGCTGCAAAAGATGGCCGTGAATCCCGACTCGCCCGGTGATCAGCCGCCGACCGTGTGGAACAACTGGGCCAGCGGGAACGCCAGCCCGACGTTTGTGGTGGCTCAATTGGAGATCGCGAAACGCCTGGCCCGCAAGGACCGGGCCTTGCCACTCAAGACCGTGGGGGAGGAGATCGCGGGCACGCTTGACCTGGCCTTGTTCCGTGATGATGTCGAGATCAAGACTCCCGACAACCAGGTCATCAAGATCAACGCCGAGCACTCCGCCGCAGCCACACCCGATACCGGGTCCGCCCCCGCCACCCAGACAGCGAGCTTCGCCTTCCGCGAAACGGACGACCCCGGCGTGTATGGTCTGCGCCGCTTTCGCCGTGACCAGACCTCGCTGGAAACCCTGCTGGCCTACAACGTCCCGCCGCAGGAAAGCCAACTGGAACTCATCACGGATGATCAACTGAAGAAACAACTCGGCCACATCGAGTTCACGATCCATTCGCCGGGCGAGACCGACTGGCTGCGACGAGAGTCGCCGGGAGAAGAGGTGCGGTGGTGGATTTTGTGGGCGCTGATTGTGATTGGCCTGCTGGAGCAGACGCTGGCCTCGCGGGTGAGTTATCACAAGTGAGTCGGGGGTCGGGAGCCGGGAGCCGGGAGTATCTCTCTGGCCTTCATCCTTCATCCTTCATCCTTCAGTGGACCTCGCGGCTCAGTCGCGGGACGTGATCTGCACCCGGTACTCACCGGAGTTGTCCGACAGCTCGTTCCAGCGGTCATTGACCCGCAAGTACAGTGTCCCGGCCTCTTCGACTTTAAGCGTGGTCCCGGCTGCGATATCGAAGAACTCCCAGTCCCGAACTGGCCCCGATGGAGCGGGCGTGGAGCGCTCGACGGCGGCCAGCAGTCGGCCCAGCGGGCGGCCTTCCGAGTAGCGGATGCTGATCCCGGCGGGTTCGCTCTCCCAGGGTTTGGTGGTCTGCTTGAGGGTCACTCGACCGGTGGCGCTGATCTGGAGGGACTGCCCCGCTCGGAGGGTGATGCCGGTGCTTTGCCACCCGTGATCAGCGAGCAACTGCACCTCGCGGCTGGCTCCGGATGCGAGCGGGGTCGCCTCCCCGCGCGTAGTCGCCCCGCGCGGCAGATCGAACCCGTAGCACAACGACTCGCGGAACAGCTCCCAATCGGCGTCGATCACGGTTCCGTGTTTGATCCAGAACTGATCGAACGTGCGATTGAACTGGGAGGAATCCCATTGCTGGCAGAGGTTGCGATAATCCTTTGTCGTCGCGGGATGCGTGGCCAGGAAAGTACACAGTGCCCACGACCAGGCGTACGGGGTCGTACGCGATTCGGAGAACTCCTTCGCTCCGAGTGCGAGAACATCCTCGACCGAAAAGGCGCGTCCCGCTTCACACTCGGCCCGAATCATCTCGATGCGGCCAAACCCGTGGGCCGACTCGGCACTGGGGGGGATGACGCCGAACCTCAGCGTCTTCTTGACAGGTGTCCCGGTCTCGACGAGTTGATGCGTCCCGAAGAATTCGGCCATGCCCTCGATGAACCACAGCGGGCGGGTCTCCTGGTCCGCCCCGTCGGGACACTGCGTGACGCAGTGCGTGGCCTCGTGGAGCAGGAGATGTTCGCGGTAGTAGTCCCACTCCTGGTCGTGCATCCAGAACTCGTACCCGTCGTTCTGCCCATGCACGATCGAGGCGGGGTTGCGGCGGAGCAGCCCCGCCTGGAGGAACTTGTCCGGGTCGTGCATCAGATACCCGGTGATCTGAAACTCGCTCTTGTCACGGGCCTCGGGGAGCTTGCCGAACTGGAACTCCCAGGCGGGGTAGACCTGATCGACGAGCTTCACCAACTCGCGGGCCTTGGCCGGATCGATGTCGGTGAACAGGATCAGGCGTTTCGATTCGTACTTCTGGATGCCGTTGGTTTCGGCTTTCTTCGTGTTCACCTTCGGGCGATTGTCGTGGTGCCGGTGCATGGTCTCTTCGGCCCATGCGGGGAATCCCAAGAGCAGCGAGTAGAACAGGAGGAACAGGATAACGAGGAGAATCAGCCAGATAGGACTCAGCTTCTGATTCATATTCATGGTGATTCTCCGGATTGACAAGTCAGTGTCGCCTTTTGCTCCGCTAAAGGACGCCCTTTCGCGGAGCGAAAGG
>JAYTFV010000160.1:0-9253 GCA_043734065.1 Planctomycetota bacterium | reverse complement strand
AAAGACCCCAGCCACCCCGAGCTCCTCGCAACCCCAATGCGGCTCACGTTTACGGGCTAACTTGATGCGTATGGGTGTCGCTGCGCTCGACCACCGGCTTTGGGCTGAATTCCCTTCGGGAAAAATAACAGCCGACAGACGGATGTGGGCCTGCGTCGAGGGTGTGACAGGATTCGACTGTTGAGTTGTGTCGAGACCAATGCCGTTCGGCGGGCGCAATAATATCTACGGTTTCAAACACGCCAGGGCCGCGCGGGCGGCCTCGCGCACCTGGTGATCATCCGTGCGGACCACGCGCTCCAGTTCCGGAGCCGCTCTCTCCGCGTCCTGCCCCAGCCCTCCCAGGCTCAACGCCGCCGCACTCCGCACTTCGGGATCGACATCCTTGAGCGCCGAGATCAATGCCGTGACCGCCCCGGCGGACTTCTCACCCCGACATCGCCCCAAAGCCACAGCGGCAATCCAGCGTGCCTGACCATCCCGAGACTTCAAGGCGGTCGTCAAGATGGTGAGCGACTTGTCGTCGACCCCCTGGATGCGGATCAGGGCTTCCGCCGCATGGACTCGCAACGTCCCGTCGGCATGGTCGCGGAGCAGTGTGAGGGCATCCAGGGCAGAGTCCGCCTGGCTTCCGATGTCTCCCAGCATGTAGCAAGCCAGCTCGACGACATCGGAATTCGAATGGTCGAGCAAAGGCCGCAGCGTGGCCACGCTGTCCCACGGATCGTTCTCGATGACCCATAACGCCCAGGCGGCGTGGGCTCGCACGAGCGGGTCTGGATCGGCCAGCAGAGTCCGCACGGCCAGACCGGCCTGCCGGGCGGTACGCCCCATGTCTGCCAGATGAGTCAGTCCTTCTTTGCGGACTTCGGCATCCGAGGAGCCCAGCTTGATGACCTGGGCATAGAGCCACGGTTCGCAGTCTTTGCAGGTCAGGGAGAGCAACTCGGTCTCCGTGTTCTCGGTCTTAACGGGTTCGATCGCTTCGTCCGTATCGGACAACACGGGCGGCGAGAACTGTTCCTCGCCCGGGAGAGTCAAGTCGACTTCATCCGTCTTGGCGAGTTCTTCAGATTGGGCGAGTTCGTCGGTCGGCTCGGCTCCCGGCTCATGGGACTCCCAGGCACCGTTCGCGGCCTCGGCCTGGGTCGCGACCTCCGCCACCGGGGAACCTTCATCTTCAAACTCGGGTTTCGCCGGGGACTCGCTGGCGTTTGCACTGAAGTCGATCAAGGGGAGTTCGGAGACAGGCGGGGCCTGCGGAGTCTCGGTGTCTTCCGCGAGTGCGGACAGCGGATCATCCACGGCAGCGGTCTGCGACGGAGCTGCTGAGTCACTCCTCTTGAGATCGCCTTGGTCGAGGTCGAGGAGGTTCTGGAAAGGCTCCTCAGACGCACTCTCCGGAGGTAGCTGCGTGCTGTGCGAAGCGGGTCTGTGAGTGTCGGCGAGCGGCTCGTCTGCCGCATCCGCATCCGCCCATGCGGCCGTCTGGGATGCCGGAGTGGAGTCGCGTTCCAGAGACTTCTTCTCGATGCCTGTCTTGGTGAGTTTGGCCGATGGACGAGCCTTCGAATCCGTCGGGTTGTCGGCCAACGCCTGGGAGTCGGTCTGTCCGAGTGGCTCATCGGCCCAAGGATCTTCCATCACCTGGGCCGCGACATCAGGCTTGCGGTTGGTTTTGATCTGATCCCGCAGAGATTTTTTGGGCTGGGAGGTGACCCGATCCGTGGTCTGCGGGTCAAGGTCCGATTTGTCGAAGGATGCTGTCTTCTCAGGGGATTTCTTCTCCGGGGACTTCTTGTCCAGGGGCTTCTTCTCCGTTTTTGCGACTGTCCGGGAGGCGGTACCACGGCTGGCGTCGGTGGGCTGGCCTGCTCCGCTCAGATATTCGCTGTACATGCGTGAGGCACCGGAGAAATCCCCGGCCTTCTCACACTCACGGGCTTGCGCGAGGAGTTCCTTGGACTCTGCGTCCGTCGATTTCTTGCCTGCTTTTCCACTCGTCGAGGAGTCGGTCCGGCGATTCTGAGCCATCGGCTCACCACCGCTGTTCAAGTACTCTTTATATAACCTTGCCGCTTGGGGGTAATTCCCATCCATATCGTATTCGCGGGCCTGCGCCAGGAGATCTTGCGACTCCTTCGCCGTGAGCTTCTTGCCCTTCTGAGCCACAGCCGCGTCTTTGTC
Organism: Planctomycetota bacterium; assembly: GCA_043734065.1. Lineage (GTDB taxonomy): Bacteria > Planctomycetota > Planctomycetia > Planctomycetales > Planctomycetaceae > TH-plancto1. Next base: position 7,066 of record JAYTFV010000160.1, on the reverse strand, counting down.
CTTGCGACCTGGCAATTTGAAACCGGAGACCAGCGGCTTCGAGGTACACCCCGAAAGTTCCACGGCTGTGAAACACAGCCAGGCGGCACATCCGAGCCATCGGCAAGTTTTGCGCATGTCCATCGTCCCCCGCAGACCGTCCGTGATTTGGTCGGCCTGTTATTGCCGCCCCGTCGTGCCCTGTCCAAGCGCACTTGTCCATGCACGACCGAGCGCAGCCCCTCCTTTCATCGGCGAGTGGCAAGTTGCAGTTGAAGCCAAAAAGTCCGCGCGTGTGAGGAATTCCGGAGCTGGGAAGGATCTCTTTCGGCAAGAATCTCATTTTGGGAGAATGACTGAACTGAAGTGAGTCGCTGTGACCCGCTTGGCAGAGACGGATTTCGCCGGTTTCGCGACATCGCCGGTCTGAGGTCAAAACCCATCCGGCGAACTGTCCCCCATGACATTTCTGGAAGAGGTCGAGCGCTGGCGAAACTCGACAGAGGTTCCCTCTCTGGCCGAGGCCGAGGTCTATTGCGCCACACTGGCGCGGACGCATTACGAGAATTTCCCAGTCGTGTCGTGGCTCCTCCCGAAGCGGCTGCACCAGCATTTCTACAATGTTTATGCCTTTTGCCGCTGGGCGGATGATTTGGGGGATGAGGTCGGCGACCCCGCACGGGCACTGGAACTTCTGGCGTGGTGGCGGGCGGAGTTGAACGACTGTTACTCCGGCCAGGTCCGGCACCCGGTGTTCCTGGCTCTGCGACAGACGATCCACCAGTGCGCGATCCCTCCCGAGTTGTTCACCGATCTGATCTCGGCCTTCGAGCAGGACCAGACCGTTCACGAGTACGAGACCTTCGACCAGCTCCTCGACTACTGTCGCCGCAGTGCGAATCCGGTGGGCCGACTGGTGCTGCGACTCGGCGAGTGCGACACGCCGCAGAACGTGGCGTGGTCCGATTCGATCTGCACCGGCCTGCAACTGGCGAACTTCTGGCAGGATGTGGCCCGCGACGCCGCCATCGGGCGGACGTATCTGCCGCGCGAAGACCGCCTGCGGTGGGGCGTCACCGATGACCAACGACGACTCCAGCGATCGACGCCGGAGTTCGTCGAGTTGATGCAATTCGAGGTCGACCGGGCGCGGGAGTTCCTGCAAGCGGGGTTGCCGCTGGTGAGAGCCGTTCCGTCTTGGCTGCAAATCGAGATTGATCTATTCATGCAAGGCGGATTGCAGATACTCCGAGAAATCGAGAAGATTCAGTATCAGGTATGGGAAGTTCGCCCGCGCGTGTCGAAGTGGGCCATCGCCCGCTTGTTCGCCCGCAGTCTCATCCGCCGGGTCCAACGGCGACTGTTCGGATCATGAGGAATCGTGAAGGTCACGCGGAGTGGTGACCGTTTTGCGGTTCGTACGGAGACTGAACTGTGCCAGCGCCACCCCTCACCACGCCACCCCTCACCGAGTCGTACCAAGCCTGTGTGCAGGTGGCCCGCCGTACCGGCAAGAACTTTTACTACTCGTTTCTGACTCTCCCCAAACGACTCGCTGAGGACATGTGCGTCCTGTATGCCTTCATGCGCTGGACGGACGATCTGGCCGACGCTGAGGAGCTGCCCGTCGGGATTCGCGAGGTCGCCATTCACCAGTGGCGGGAACATGTCCGCGCCGCTCTGCACAGCTCGGTCTCTCCGCAGTCGTTCACCGCGTCGCTCCCCTCACTGCTGGAGCCGCTCAGCACCTCCAGCACGCGGCTCGTCGACCAGCACATCCTCGTCGCTGTGGTCGATGTGGTCCGGCGTTATCGCATTCCGGAGCAGTACCTGTTCGATGTGATCGATGGTGTGGAGAGCGATCTGGAGGTGCGGGACTTCGAGACCTTCCCGCAGCTGGAGGAGTACTGCTACCACGTGGCGGGGGCGGTGGGGCTGTGCTGCATCCACATCTGGGGCTTCGAGGGGTCGCAGGCCGAACGGTGGGCGATCGATTGCGGGACGGCATTTCAGTTGACGAACGTCCTGCGGGACTTGTCGGAAGACGCCGCGCGCGGGCGGATTTACTTGCCTCAAGAAGACCTTGCCCGCTTCGGTTACAGCCCCGATGAGTTGCGGGCGGGGGTTCGCAACTCGGCCTTCGAGGCGTTGATGAAGTTCGAAGTCGACCGGGCGCGAGAGTATTACGATCGCTCGGCGGAACTCACGGCCTGCCTGAGTCCCCCCGGTCGCCGCATCTATACGGCGATGCGGGACATCTACGGCGGTCTACTGCGGGAGATCGAACGCCGCGGGTACGATGTCTTCACGCAGCGGATTCGGCTCTCGGGGTTTCAGAAGTTGAAGTCGGCGTTGATGGCATACATTCGGCATTGAGCCTTAAAACAACTTGCGGCTATCGATCAGCAGCGTCACCGGGCCATCGTTCACCAGCGACACTTGCATGTCGGCCTGGAACCGTCCGGTTTGGACCGGGATCCCTTGGCCTCGGACCTCGGCGATGAACTCCTGATAGAGCTGGTCCGCGAGTTCAGGCGGGGCGGCTGCGATGAAGCTGGGGCGGCGGCCTGTGCGGCAATCGCCCAGCAGCGTGAACTGGCTGACGGCCAGGACCGCTCCGCCGACATCGGACAGCGAGCGGTTCATCTTGCCCTCGTCGTCCTCAAACACTCGCAGCCCCACGATCTTGGCCGCCGTGGCGATGGCGTCCTGGCGCTGGTCATCGGCGGCGACTCCCAGCAAGACCAGAAAACCGAGGCCGATCTGGCCGATGACCTCGCCCTCGACGGTGACTTCGGCTCGACTGACGCGCTGGACGACGGCTCGCATGGGCTGCTCCGGGGGATGACTGCGGTGTGTGGAGGGTAGTGTCCGGCACGGGAAGCGGAAGTGAGTGCCGCTCGAATCATGTCGGGAAATTGCAGATGGTAACGATCAGGCGAGCCGGATGGCGTCAGCCTCCGGACCTGGCCGCTCGCCGACCCCAGTCCGGGGGCTGACGCCGCCCGGCTCGCCAGCCTTGACGAGCGCGAGCGGACCCGCCCCGCGCAACGCTCGCCCAGTCCAGCGAGATGCACGTTGACCCTGTTTGCCGATTCGGCGTAGACTCCCCGCCCGGTTCTCGGCCTTGAAGGATCAGCGCCGCACCGGAGCCATTCCGCCCTGCGCGGAGGGCCAGAACATACCGATGGGGCGGGCTGCCGTTTCCCATCCGCGAAAGGAGGAGCGGTCATGTCTGCGGCAGAACAACTGATCCCCTACTCCCAGTTCGATCAGCTCCGCGAAGCCCGCGAGATTCTGAAGCTGGAGTCCGAGGCGCTCGTCGATGTCGCCCGGCGACTCGATGCCGGGTTCTGCGCGGCGGTCGAGTTGCTGCTCCACTGCACGGGGAGTGTCATCGTATGCGGGATGGGCAAGGCGGGCCTGATCGGGCAGAAGCTGTCGGCGACGCTCTCCTCGACGGGGACGCGAGCCCACTTCCTGCATCCGGCGGAAGCGGTGCATGGCGATCTGGGTTGCCTGCACCCTCAAGATGTGTTGCTGGCCCTCTCCAATAGCGGGGAGACCGAAGAGATCTCGGCGCTGCTGCCGACCGTCAAGCGGATGGGTGTGCCGATCATTGCGATCACGGGGTCTGACCGCAGCTCGCTCGGACAGCAGGCCGATGTCCGCATCTTACTCGGGCGTCTTCGCGAGGCGGGCCCGTGGGGTCTGGCACCCTCCACCAGCACCACGGCCATGCTCGCGGTCGGTGATGCCCTGGCGCTCGTCGTCGCCCGGCAACGCGGTTTTACCCCGCAGCAGTTTGCCATCTTTCATCCGGCGGGAAGCCTGGGACGCCAACTCAAATCGGTCACAGAGATCATGCGTCCGCGCGAATCGCTGCGGCTGGCCCGCGCGGTCCAGACCGTGCGTGAGGTGTTTATCGCCTCACCAATCCCCGGTCGCCGCAGCGGAGTCGTCCTGCTGCTGGACGAGGACGGGACGCTGGCCGGGCTGTTCACCGACAGCGACCTGGCTCGGCTCATGGAGCAGCGACGCGATGAGGCGCTCGATCGTCCGATCGCCGAGGTCATGACCGCCCGTCCCATGACACTCCCCGTCACCGCCATGTTCTCTGACATCGTGGCCCTCCTTTCCGAACGCAAGATCAGCGAGATCCCCGTCGTCGACGCGCACGGTGTCCCCGTGGGACTGATCGACATCACCGATGTCATCGGCTGGTTGCCGACCGTGGGATAGGCTTCCAGCCTGTCAGTGTGGGAGCCTTCAGCGGTCAGCCTTCAGCGGTCAGCCAGAAGACTTCCGGAATCTCTGGCTGATCGCTGACAGCTGATGGCTCGCAGCTTCCCCAGCGACAGACGGGAAGACTCTCCCACGGTTCCAGCACAGAAAGACGCCTCCCCTCCATGCAGCGGTTCCTCCTCACCTGTGCCATCTGCCTGGGCCTGCTGGCCGTCCTGCAGTTGTACGCGCAGGTGACGGCCCCGCTGACCCGGGCGGTCGAGCAGCCCAAACGTCCGCCGAAGATGGCTCCGGCATCGCAGACCACCGGTGTCGTGAAGGCGGCTTCCCAGTCCTGGCTCTCCAACGAAGAGTGGCTCAACACGGCGGCCATCCGCTGGCAGCGCTCCGAGCAATCGTTCATGTTTGCACAGACGGTCGAGGCGGCGGAGAAGTCGTCGCTGGACTCGGGAAGTGCGACGCAGGGCGACACGATCCGCATGCAGCCGTTTGCCATGATCTGGAAGGACGAGCGTCGTCCGGATGAGCCCCCGCTGACCATCGTGGCCCAATCAGCCCGCGTGCGGTTCGAGAATCCGGTCTTTGATCAAAATCCGCAGGTCGACCACTCGATCAATCTCTCCGGCGGGGACGCCGGACGCATCGTCGCTGCCGCCCTGGAGGGTGAGGTACGGATCACCGGACCCGATGGACTGATCATCCAGGGACGCGACTTCATCTTCTCGGAAGAGACCGCCCAACTCTACAGCGACCATGCCGTCAACTTCCGGTATGGACCACCGCGACAGGGGCAGCCGGTCCGGGTCGTCGGCACCAGTGCTGTCGGACTGACCGTCGAATTCATTCCGGTCCCGCATTCTCCCCTCGGCAACGACATGCCCCGCGTGGCCGAGACGCCCAAGACGGTCCAGTTGCGGGGCCGCGTCGTCATCGACTTCGAGACACTGGACCAGGGACAGCCGACGAAGACCCGCGTGACCAGCGATGGCCCGTTCCGGTACGACTTCCAGCAGAATATCGCCGAATTCCAAGAGCAGGTCCTCGTCAGCCGGCCCCGGGGACCAGTCCACAAGGACGAGATCGAGTGCAACCTGCTGGCGCTGATCTTCGGCGAAATCTCGAACCCGCCCCCCTCAGACTCCTCCCCGATTGTCCCGGTGAGCGGGACAACTCCGTCTGCCCCGTCGGAGCCGGGGCTGATCTCGCGGATGGAACTGAAACACATCCGAGCCCAGGCCCACCAGAACCCGCGATCGGTCTCGCGGGAACGAGTGCTGCTCCGCTCCACCGAGAATGGACTGGTGTGTGAACACGACGATCTGCAATACGACGCGCTACGAAGACTGCTCATCCTCACCGATCCAGAACGGGTCGATGTCGAGCGGAAACTTCAGGGCCAATTGCAGAAGTTCGAAGCCCCCGTCATGGAGATTCGGCATACCGCGGACAACCAGTTACAACAGCTCTCGGGCATCGGCGCGGGTCGGTTCCTGCACCGCTCCCTGGCGAACAGCAAAGGCACACCGGACCTGTGGGCGTATTGGAAAGATCGGCTGGACCTCGTCCCGAATCCGCAAGAGAAGTGGACCACGCTCACCCTCCGTGGCAGCGCGACCGTGGGCCAACTCGATCAGATGCAGTTCTCGGGTCAGACGCTGACGGCCTGGATGCCTCCCCTGGAGGAGCTGGATACGGGAGGGATGGGGGGGCCCGGATCGAAGTCCAAGTCAGCTTCCCCGAAAGTCGATCAGAATCAAGTCCCCGTCCGCCGCATCCAAGCCATCGGGAATGTGACATTCGCGACCTCGGGAATTGTCGGACGGCGCATCGATCAGGTCGACATCGAGATCTCCCCGGGCCAGGTCATCCCGATGATGCGACCCCAACGCCGCCCTCCCACACCACGTGCCACCGCGCCTGTTGAGAAGGCCACCGTGGTCGGCCCCGCGAGGACAGGTTCCACCGACGCAGCCCCCACTGTCGCTGGTCCCAGGGTAGCAAAACCAAGGGTGGCAAAACCAGGGGTGACAAAACCATTGGTCGCAGCCCCATCGGTTGCAAACCCCGAGGTCGCAAACCCACAGGTCGCAGCCCCCGAGGTCGCAAACCCAGACGCTCCCGCGTCTGCCGGGGAACCGTTCGTCTTCGAGTGCCCTCAGATCCACGGCACTGCGGTGTACGACCCCGCGACGCAACAGACCGAAATCCGCGAGTTGCATGGCGTCAACGGCGTGCTGGTGTTCCGGGCCGCTCCCGAGTCCGCAGGCCCCGAACTTCCCCCCGAGCAGAAACCGGTGCGGGTCACCGCCCGCGAGTTTGATGCCTTCAATGAAGGCGGCACGCGGCAGATCCTGACCCTGCGGGGCGTCGTCGATGGCAAGGGAAACATCCGCGAACCGGTGATCGCCAGATTCGGGGACTTCGCCATCGAGGGCCCGAAGATCGTCATCGATCGCGAGCAGAATCTGGCCACCGTCCACGGGCAAGGCTTGTTGCGGTTCCCGGTCGATCACGACTTCTCGGGCCACCCCCTCGATCCCCCGGCGATCGCCGACATCGCCTGCGTCGAGCAGATCATCTTCGATGGACAGAAGGCGACTTTCCTCCAAAACGTCAAGGCCAGACTCCTGGACAACACCATCCGGGCCGAAGAGATGATCGTGATCTTAAACGGGCGGGTCGACTTCAGCGCGGACAGCCCCGACACTCAGGGTCTGGCCATCCAGACGATGGAATGTCGCGACAAGGTCTCTGTCGAGATGTACGAGTACGGCCCGAAGAACGAACTGGTCGAGATCCTCAAAGCCCGGCTGCACCAATTCGACATCAATCAGGTGACCGG
>JAYTFV010000159.1:0-3211 GCA_043734065.1 Planctomycetota bacterium | reverse complement strand
CCTGGACCTGCGACCCATCGATCCCGGACTTGCCGGGCTTGCCGAGGAGGTTCGCCAGCAGATTCAGCCCACCGCTTTGTCTCACCGCTCCGAAGTTGGAGATGAGGTCGTTCAGATCGAGATGCGAGGTAATGTTGTACCGGTTGCGGGACTGCTCGTAAGAGTGTGCCCCGATGTTGAACCACTCGGGGATGCTCATCCCATAGCGGTAAGCCGCCATCTCCAGGACTGGCACGTCGTACCCGCGACCATTGAATGTCACGAGGACCGGTTTGGAGTAGTGCTTCCAGCCCTGCCAAAAGGCTTTCACGATCTGATGCGGGCGGTACTTCGGCTCGTCGAGAGCCACGAGGTCGAGCAACCGAAAGTCGGGCCCGACCTTGGCCACCACCACACAGGCGGGGATCATGAATGTGTGCGGCAGGATGTCCTTGCCGAACTCCTGCATGAGTTCCGCACGATAGCGGGTCGTCGCCGCCTTCGGTTCGAGCGAATCTTTGGGAAAGCGAATCTTCGAAACCAGCGCCCCATCGGCCACCGTTTCGATGTCGAAGATCAGATACGAGACATTCTGCGGGCTGGCCATGTGAACTCCCGCAATCGATTAAGGTCAATGTGTGAAAGTAGCCACCTTCGCCAGAAGGTGGGCGGATGGGTTCGGTTTTGTCGACTCACATCGACATCCGCAGTCCGGCTTTGAACGGCGGCTCTACGCAGCCCACGTTCTGGCGAACGTAGCGACAGAAGCCTATCCCACGGTCGCCCCTAACGGACGAACGACCCCTCGCGCTGCCGCTCGCACTCAATGCAGTTCCGGGCGTATGGCAGGTACTTCAGCCGCACCTTGGGGATCCATGCCTTCGAGCTGGGACGCCCCTCTTCCATGCAGCTCTGGCACTGGCCAAACGTGCCCTCTTCGATCCGAATCAATGCGGCCCGGATCTCGTCCAGCACATCCTGATCGCTCTCCATCATGCGGATCGAGAATTCCTGCTCATACGTCTCGGTGCCGAGTTCGGCCATGTGTGTCGGACTTTTGGAGTCCCCTCCTGCAGAATCGAGTGCCCCGTTCGAAAGATGATCGACATCGCCCTGAATCCGAGATTGCAAGAGCAACAACTGCGACCGGAACGTGTCCATTTCGAGCTGCTTGAGCATGACTGCTTCATTTCCAGAGTGGTGCGATCTGACGAAGAGATCCTCAGTATCTCTGTTTTGAGAATCGAATTCAAGTATCTCGTTTTGAGTCAAGACCAGATTTCTGGGCCGCGTCGGCGACACACCACTTCCGTAGCTGCGTTTGCCAGAACGCGGTTTGCCCGCACCTGACGTGTGCAGCAACGGGGCGGTCACGCACCGCTCAGAATGGGCGTTTTACTTGCGTCGCCCGCCACTTCACGAACGTATTGCGGCACCGCATAGCCGGGAAGACGCTTTCGCAGTTCGGCCATCAGCTCCAGTCCTGTGGCTTCGGGCACCTCAAAATGTGCCGTCCCCGCCACGCGGTCGAGCTGGTGCAGGTAGTACGGCAGCACCCCCAGGTCGACCAGTCGCTCGCACAGGTCGGCCAGCACATCCGCATCGTCATTCACGCCCCGCAGCAGCACGGCCTGATTCAAAGTCGGAATGCCCGAGCGAACCAGCCTGCGGAGAGCCTCCTCGCAGTCCTTAGCGATCTCGTGTGGGTGGTTCGCATGCACCACCATGATCGGTTGCAGGCGGCTCTCCCGCAGCAACTCGATCAACTCGGAGTTCACCCGGTCCGGCAACACAATCGGCAACCGCGAATGAATTCGCAGCCGCGTCAGATGCTCGATCCGCTCCAGCCGTTCGACCAGCGCCGCCAATCGCTCGTCCGGCAGCAGCAGCGGATCGCCACCGCTGAGGATCACTTCGTGGATGGTCGAGTTCTGCTCGATGGCCAAGATCGCCGGTTCCCAATCATCCAGTCGGCGCGGCTCCTCGCCATACGGATAGTGCCGCCGAAAGCAGTAACGGCAGTTCACCGCGCACGATCCCGCCGCGATCAGCAGGACACGCCCCTCGTACTTATGCAGCAGCCCCGGAGCGACTCGCGCAGCCTGGTCATCCACCACATCGATCACGAAGCCGGGAGTGCTGAGGCCCTCCTCGGGCACTGGAAGCACTTGCCTCAACAGCGGGTCGTGCGGGTCGCCAACTCGCATGCGAGCCAGGAAGCTGCGCGGGACGAGGACCGGGAAGGACTTCACCGCCTCGGTCGCGGAAGCAGCCCACTCCTCGGGCAGTTCCAATTCGCGCAGGAGCGTCGCCACATCGCGGATCGCGGTGGAGAGGGAGCGTCGCCAAGTGGATCGTTCGAGTTCGAGCAAGCGTGGGGATCCGATGAAGTCGTCGCCCAGTTCGCCAGAACGCGAGGGGCCGGAGCAACGACCGAACACGGCGAAGTCTTCGGAGACTTCCGAACTTCGGAAGTCTTTCTTGCGGGGACAACCGCAACCAGAACTCTTCGCCCCAAAGGGGCCAGACTCGATAGCCCAGGGCGCAGCCCTGGCCTGCTGAAACAGGCAAACGCGGGGGAGATTGGGAGGAGCGGGCGTCGCGGCGTCTGTTGCGCCTCCAGCGAGCCGATCAGGCGAGCCGGATGGCGTCAGCCTCCGGACCTGGCCGCTCGCCGACCCAGTCCGGGGGCTGACGCCGCCCGGCTCGCCTGCGTGTGAGTCGGAGGCCAGCTGACCACGCCAGACTGAGTCATCGCGTTCACAAACTCGACCGCCCTGAAAACGCCGTACCATCAGGCCAGTCCCAGCCCTGGCAACACGCAGCCCCCTCATCGATCAAGGCCCAACGGGCCGCCATTTGCTCAGTCCCAGACGCTTGGTGCGAAGTCGAGTTACGGCCCGTTGGGCCTTGAGGGAACGCTTGGCATCCGAGTTCCCAGGGCTGCGCCCTGGGCTATCGAGTTTGGCCCCCTCGAGGCCGAGGGTCAGATTCCCGAAGTCTCCGAAGTCTATTGATGCCTGTCTTTAGCCGAGGCAATCAGAGTGCCTTCGCCGTCTGGCGAAGGCCGCGACAGAATGGTCCCTTGCGGAGAGGTGGCCCTACGAAGAGGTGGCCTACTTCTTCAACACCTTCACCCGCACGTTCTTGTACCGTACGAACTGCTTCGTGTAGTCCCCGCCGCCGTGGACTTGCAGAGCGATCGACCCCGCGTCCGGGTGACGCTTCTCCG
>JAYTFV010000158.1:0-16303 GCA_043734065.1 Planctomycetota bacterium | reverse complement strand
TTTCGCACAACTTTCAACTCTCGACGATCCCCACCACTAGTATCTGACCGCGGCGGCGCACATCGATCCCGCCGGGCATTTGCACGGCGGGGGGGCCGTGGTCCTGGCAGACCTCGACGAGGCGGTGCCAGTGTTCAGCTGTCATGGCTTGGCGGGGCCAGTTCTGGTGGACCCACAGGCGGACGAAGCACTCGCGAGCCAGGACGGGGTGGGCGGCAGCCAGGACGGAGCGTTGGAGGCGGATGACCTCGGTGGCGGGCTCGATGAGGGCGTCGGTCAGGAGCCGCTCGGCTTCGGACTCGATCCATGATTGCTGTTCGGCGGCTTGCTCGGCGAGGCGGACGAGGGCCTCGACCGAGCGCGGGTTGAGCTCGCGTTCCAGCCAGGGGAGCAGTTCACAGCGGACGCGATTCCGCGTGAAAGCGTCGCTGGCATTGGAGCTGTCGGTGAGGCTCGGCTGGTGGAGTTCACTCAGGCAGGCGAGGATCGCCTCGCGGCGGATTGACAACAGCGGTCGCCAGAGGAGGAGTCCCGCATCGAGCGTCCGCACCTCGGGAATCCCGGACAGCCCGCGCAGGCCGGTCCCGCGAAAGAGGTGGTGCAGCACTGTCTGGGCATTGTCATCGGCGGTGTGGCCGGTAAGGACAGAGGTGGCCTCCACGGTGCGGGCCATGCGAGTGAGAGCGGCATAGCGGGCGTGGCGGGCTTGCTCCTCGATCGCCGTGCGCTGGCCGTCCTGGGCGGGGAGTTCGATCTTCTCCATCAGGCAGCGCACGCCGAGGGCCGCGCATTGCTGTTGGACCCATTCGCTGTCGGTGCCGGACTCGGGGCGGAGTTGATGGTCGATGTGTCCGCAGGTGATCTCGGTGGCTTGTTCCTGAGCCGCGAGCAGCGCCACTCGGAGGAGGGCCATGCTGTCGGGGCCGCCGGAGACGGCGACGAGCCAGCGTTGGCCGACCTGGGAGTGGCGAGTTCGCGAGGCGCGAAGCGACTCGATCAGCGGGAGTGCGGCGGGAGGTGAGGTCATGCACTCGCTTCAGAGAAAAGAGGGCACCGAGGACACCCACGTTCTGGCGAACGTGGCTACCTTCGCCAGAAGGTGGGCGAGCCAGATCGGACGTGCGGGACGCTCCGCTTCGAAGACTTTGCGTCGCAGCTAAACGGTTGGCGAACGTGGCGACTCCCCTACTCGCCCGGTCCCCAGGCTTTGATCCGGTCGAGGCGGGTGAGGAAGACGCTCATCACGCGAGTATACAGATCATCACGCAGCACCTGATCCTCGACCCCGGAATCGATGTTCGGGTTGTCGTTGATCTCAATGATGTGGAAGTTGCCATCCGACTGCTTGATGTCGACGCCATACAGGCCATCGCCGATCAGGTTCGCGGCCTTCATCGCGATGTTGACCGCCTTGCGCGGGGCCATCTCAATCGGCAGCGTGTCGAAGTTGCCGAAGCGGTCGTCGCCTTCCTTCTCCTGCTGAATCACCTGCCAGTGACCGGGGGCCATGTGGTATTTGCAGGCGAACAGCGGACGCCGGTCGATCATGCTGATCCGCCAGTCGAAATCGGTCAGCATGAACTCCTGGGCCACGAGCAGTTCCGATTCCTTGAAGAACTCGGGAAGCCGGGCGTGGAGTTCCTGCGCCGTGTTGACCTTGACGACCCCGCGCGAGAAGGAGCTGTCGGGCTTCTTGATGACGATGGGGAAGCCGAGCTGGTGGATCGCCTCGTTGACGTTGTCTTGATGCAGGACGACGGTCTTGGGAGTCGGCAGTCCGTGCCGCTCCAGCAGTTCGGCGAGGTACACCTTATTCGTGCAGCGGGCGATCGACTGCGGGTCGTCCATCACGACCATGCCTTCGCTGGCCGCCTTGCGGGCGAAGCGGTAGGTGTGGTCGTTGATCGAGGTCGTCTCGCGAATGAGCAGGGCGTCGAACTCCAGCAGGCGGCCGTAGTCCTCCTTGGTGATCATTTCGACTTCGATCCCCATATTGGCTCCGGCCTTGACGAACTTCTTGAGGGCCGCCTCGTTCGACGGAGCGTTCTCCTTCTCCTCCGGATTCCAGAGCATGGCCATGTCATACCGCATCCGCGACTTGCGGGGTTTGCTGACCGCGCGACCGGAGAAATGCTTGAGTGCCGCCTCGGCCACGAACGGGCGGTCGGTCTCCGGCACATCGCTCCCCGAGATCGCCCGCACGCTGCGAATCTGCCACTTCTTGAGCTTCGAGAACTTCACCCGCAGCAGCGGCGATTGGAACAGATAGAACAGTTGGAGCGAGAGCCGGTCGTACTGCTTTTCGGAGTGGCGACCGAAGTAGATGCTGAGTTCGAAGTCTTCGGCAGTGAGCGGTTGGAGGACTTGCTGCATCAACTCGTCGAGGTCATCGGAGACGAGCCGCACGAGCGATTGCGACCGCAGATCCTGCAGCGTCTGGATGCTGGGGAGTGGCTTGTGACCGCGAGCTTCGGCCAGCAGCGAGACGTAATAGCCGGTGCTTTGGTAGGTATACGACCGGCACAGATTGAGTACCCTGGCCCCGCGCAATTCGCTGTACTGCGGACTGGTGAGGTAGGCCCAGGCGTCGACAACATCCACACCGGGGATGTCGAAGGGCCAGTCTTTGGGAGAGTTCGCGACGATCAGAGTCGGCATGCTGAGGGGCCTGGGGACGACATGCGGGGGAGTCGCTCGCTCGGGGATGACCGGGGGAACTGCCACGGTGCTGGCTATCATAGGAGGTCCGACAGAAAGGCAAGACGGAATTCCGGAGTCGACTGCAGGAAGTCGGAATGGCTCACGAGCGGGCCTCCGTTTTAGGAGCAGTCGCAGAGCGAGGGCGGATCACGAGCAGGTTCCCGTCGTAGGTCACGATGCCCAGCATGATCGCGCACATCACGCGGTCGAGGTCGACCTCGTACTTCTGCTCCAATGCGGCCAATGGATTTGGTTGCAACGGGTCGGCGACCAGCACGGTCCGCTCTTCGGAGTCGTACCCGCACAGCACCACGAAGTGCCCCTGCGGCTTGCCGGCCACATCGTCCTGTCGCCCGTCGTCCAGTTCGCGGCGTTCGTTGTACAGGTACGTCGAACTCAACCCGACCAGGATCGGGCACGACCGTTTGAGGTACTTCCGGATCAAGGCCGGGGTCATGTCCTCCATGCGGATCGAGCCTCCACGTTTGAGGAACTCTAGATAGGCTTCACTCGCCATCCTCAGCTTGGGCTTGGTTTTGAACTTCATCTGGGCCCGCAGCCGATCGGCCAGGGGCGGCGCTCCAGGGCGGAACCAGGACGGATCAAAGGCCAGCAGGTCATACGTATAGAGGATGGCTTCGTAGCCCAGCTTGAGGGCGTAGTTCCCGAGCAGCACCGCCAGCGTGCCTCCGAACTCCAGCGAGGGGACGCCCTCGATCACTTCGGCCAGTGTGTGCAGATCTCCGTGATAGGCCAGCACCGCATGCAGGCACGTCGGCCCGCAGGTCGAGTTCGTCGGCTGGGCGCTGATTTGGAAGTGGAGGCGGCTGTCCATGACGCCATGCTACTTGTGGCAGGGCAGCAGGCCAAGTAGACGGTCCGCATCCGGTGCGGATTTCGAGAACAATTCGGCAGAAACCCGCCGCGCGGGGATCCCGCAAACACTCACCGAGGCGAGCGAGCCGCCTCGCCAGCGAGCCACAGGCGAGCCGGGCGGCGTCAGCCTCCGGACCGTTCGCGTTCAATCGCTGGAACTCGGCGAACTGGTTCGCCACGGGCCCGCGCGGAGGGACGCTGAAATCGTACGTCGCTCGGTCCGGGGGATGACGCCCACCGGCTCGCCTTGTTTCGTATCGTCACGACTTGAGACAATCCCCGATTCGCCGTGCGGAATTCGCGATCTCGAAGGCACTGCTGCTGCAACGTGCAGCGTTTCACTGGTTTCACTGACCTCCCAAAACCGATCAGTGGGCAGGGTTCGAACGGCACTGCCGCTCTGGGACTCCGCCCGCTCCAGTCCACCCCTCGCGCTGGTCGAGAACAGGGGCATGGTCCCGTCGGAGTGCGATGGACCCTTGCGCTGCTTCACGGAGGTTTGGTTCATGTCTGATGTGTCCCCCATTGATGTTCCCCGTCGTCGTTTGGGTCGCGGCCTGAGTGCCATGCTGGGCAGCGGCCCGGCGTTTGCTGAGTCCGAGTCGACCACAGTCGAACTGCGGAACGTGCCGATCCACGAGATCACCCGCAACCCATTTCAGCCTCGCAAGGACTTCAATCCCGAAGACCTCAACGAGCTGTCTGACAGTATTCGGGAACACGGCGTGTTGCAGCCGATCCTCGTCCGGGAACTGGACGGGGCGTATCAGTTGATCGCCGGGGAGCGGCGCTGGCTGGCCTCGCAACGGGCCGGGCTGACTTCGATCCCCTGCCGCGTGGTCGATGTCATTGACCAGACGGCGTTCGATTATGCGCTGGAAGAGAACCTCAAGCGCAAGGACTTGAGCGATATCGAAAAGGCGCAAGCCTTCCGCCAGTACCTCGATCACTTCCACTGCTCGATCGAAGAACTCGGCAAGCAGCTCAGCATGAGCCGCTCGGCAGTCAGCAACATCCTGCGGCTGCTGGAACTGCCCGAGCCGGTGCGGAATGCGCTCTCGAGCGGGAAGATCAGTTCGGGACACGCCCGTTCGCTGCTGCCGCTGCCCGAGGCCGATCAACTCGCCGTCTGCGGCCAGATTCAGGCCGAGCAACTGTCAGTGCGCCAGACCGAAAACATCGTGCGGCAGATGCTGGGCCGGGAGAAGAAGGTGCCCGTGGCCGAGCCGGTCGCGGCTCCGGCTCCAGTCGCGGCTCCGGTTCCGGTGGCAGACCAGAGCGTGCCAGCTGTCTTCGAATACACCGCGGAGCAGCCCGCCAGCGTGATGGAGACTCAGCCTTGGGAGAACAACCATGGGTTCACTCCGCAGTCTCAAGACAGCCCCACGCCAAACGGCCAGCACATGGCCCCGTCCGGAGACAATGGGTGGCAGGCCCCGCCGGAGGGAAGTCACGCGGACGAAGCCCCGCACATCCTGTCGATGGAACAAGCTCGCGCCGACAACGACCGCACGCCGCATCTGGCCTCGCTGGAAGAGCAATTGCGAAACCTATTGGGCACACAGGTCGAGATCAAGCTGAAGTCGAAGGACTGCGGGACGATTCTGATCCCGTTCAACAGCAACGAGGAGTTCGAGCGACTGCTGCGGTCACTGCACCGGGTCGCGGCATAACGGGCCGGGGGAACCGGGAGCCTGACGGACTGGTCACGTAGCTGCGTTCGCCAGAACGTGGGCTGCCGGAACGCATGACCAATCGCCGAGAGCCAACTCCCGAAGTCTGTCGGCAACAGCGAACGCCGAGAGCGTTCGCCCGCGTTCTGGCGAACGCAGCTACGCCCGACACGCCCCCTGGGGCGAGTCGCGAGAAGGGGCAGCCAAAGCCTGGCCTCTGGCTCCCGACTCCCGACCCCCGACACGTTGCTTGTGTCCCCTCCATCGTTTAGATTCGCGTTGATGTATGGCCTTCGGGACAGGGATTGTCCGTCGGCTGGAATCCACAACGCGGGAGTGGAACGGCCTGTGTGGTGAGACACTGGGGGGCGCTCGCTCCCTCCCTGAACGACTCTGGGAGTCTGGCCGAAATGATGACACAGCCGAACGACACATCCGACTCCGATCACAAGCCGGTCGTCGAGTACCAGCCCGGTGTGGCCTCGATGCCGAAATGGACCGTGGGGGAATTGCCCGATGCCCCGGTGTTTGAGTGGAAGAAGATCGCGGCCTTCATCGGGCCGGGTCTGGTCATGGCGGCTGCGGCCATCGGCGGCGGGGAGTGGCTCACTGGGCCGATGAATACCGCGAAGTACGGGGCGGCGATCTTCTGGTTGGCCACGATCAGCATCCTGTGCCAGGCGATCTACAACGTGGAGATCTGCCGATACACGCTGTACACCGGGGAGCCGATCTTCTCCGGGAAGTTCCGCATCCCGCCCGGACCGTGGTTCTGGGTGTTTCTGTACCTGATTCTCGACTTCGGATCGTTTCTGCCGTATCTGGCCTCGGGGGCTGCCGTTCCGCTGTGCTCGATGATACTGAGGCGAATGCCGATCACGACCCCAGAGGCTGCGGACACAATTACGATTATGGGCATGTCCGATGCCCTGTTCGTCAAGGTGATGGGGCTGGTGATCTTCTTTCTGATCTTTGTCCCGCTGTTGTTCGGGGGTAAGGTCTACAACTCGATGCGGGCGCTGATGACGTTCAAGCTGTTTGTGGTGTTCGGATTCCTGCTGTTTCTCGCGTTGTTCTTTTCGACGGCTGACACTTGGCACGGGATCATTACCGGCTTCTTCAAGTTTGGAACATTGCCGATCAAGAATGCGGATGGTTCCGCCCTGGGAAAGGGCTCCAACCTCGACAATATCTTTGTGGCTTTGTGGGAAGGCCGCTCGCTTGGCACGATTGATATGTCGCTGGTCGGGTTTCTGGCCGCGATGGCAGCTTTGGCGGGGAACGGCGGGCTGACGAATACGCCGGTGAGCAACTACACCCGCGAACAGGGTTGGGGCATGGGTTCGCATGTCGGGGCGATTCCGAGCATCGTCGGCGGGCATGAGATTACCCTCTCGCATGAAGGCTGTGTCTTCAACGTCACTGAAGCGGCTCTGCCGCGCTGGAAACGGTGGATCAAGCACGTGCGTCGCGAGCAGTGGTGTCTGTGGGCTCCCGCCTGTTTCGTCGGTTTGGCATTACCCAGCATGCTGTCGCTGCAGTTCCTGCAGACGAAGGACATTCCGAATGACAAGTCCCTGGTGGCGGCGATGACCGCTCAGGGAGTCTCGGACACGGTCGGCGCCCGGTTTGGTGAAGCGACCGGCCATCTGTTCTGGCACTTGACACTGTTCTGCGGCTTCCTGGTCCTCGCGACCAGTATGGCCAGCACCGCAGACGGCGTGCTGCGCCGCTGGGTGGACGTGTTCTGGACAGCCAGCCCGCGCCTGCGGAAGTGGGACACCAAGGACATCGGGAAACTCTACTTCGGCGTGCTGTGTGTCTATATGGCGATGGGCGCGGTCATGCTGTGGTTCCTGAAGGGGGACGCACTGCTGGTGCTGTCGACGATGATGTACAACTACGCTTTGGGTTTCAGCTGCCTGCACTCGCTGATCGTGAATACCCGGCTGCTCCCGAAGCCATTGCAGTCGGGAATCGTTCCCAAGCTGGGGCTGGGAGTGGGGTTCGTGTTCTTTACGTCGATCGCCATGATCACGACGTATGCCGAGTGGGATAACATGGTCGAGAAGTTTACGGGAGTGAAAAAGCGTGCAGCGGTCCAATCCGGACCGGTTCTGCCTGCTGCTGACAAGGCTAAAGATCAAAAACGCTGACGGGTCGGAAACTCGGTCGGCGGCGTCACGGGCGACTGAGAGCTTCATCCGCCGCATGAGTAAGTAGGGTGGGGCAAGCTCGCTCTGGAGCGACGGCCCACCCTGCGCGCCCCAGTCCTGGCCAACCATCCCGAAGGGATTCCAGCCCATAGCCGGTGGTTGAGCGAAGCGATACCACCGGACAACCACTTCCGCGAGACAGATCTATCCCGAAGGGATTGAAGCTCTTCGCGTCACTCACGCCATCGCATCGGCTGGAATCCCTTCGGGATATAGAAGCCATTGGGGACGCTTACCGGTGGTGACGCTGCGCTCACCACCGGCTATGGGCTGCAATCCCTTCGGGATGAAGCTCGGTTGGATGAGGATCACCTACAACGAGACCACGCGCTCGGTGGCGATACTCTCGGCCTCAGCGAGACAGATCCGCAACGCATCGAGTGCCAGTTGACCACTCAGGATGCGCGGCTCCTTTCCGCTCGCGAGGCCATCGACCGCCGTCTGGATCTCCTCGGTGAACGCGGCACACCACTCAGTCCCGCCGCCGGGATTCGGAGTGGTGATTTGACCCAGTTGGTTCATCAGCGTCAGGGGCCGGTTCACCACCCAGCTCTCGCCATAGGTGCCCGCATCGAACTGGATCGTGGCCCGCTCCAGGAACAGCTCGAAGCTGTGCGCGAACTTCAGACCGGCCGCTGCGATGCCGCCGCTGATGGCACTGACGGTCAGGTTTGGATCGTCGAACAGGTACTGCGTACTGACATGGTTGACGAGGCCGTCCCTCAACAGGCCGCGTGAGAAAACGGCCTTCGGCATGCCACACAGCAGGCCGATGTAGTGGTTGTCGTGGATGTGGAGATCGATCCCCCAGCCGCCGAGCTTGCGGAAGTCGCTCATGCCCGCCGACCAGTTCGGCTCGGCGATCACGCGGCGGAAAGCGGCTCCGCGCAAGGCCCCGTACTGGCCGCTGGCGACGGTCTCGCGCACCCAGCGGAACTCGGGGAAGAACGGGAGGACGTGGGCGACCAACAACATGCGGTTCGCCTGCTTCGCTGCCGCGACCATGCGTTGAGCGGAAGCGAGATCGATCGCGATCGGCTTCTCAACCAGGACATGCTTCCCCGCGGCGAGAGCCTCCAGTACGACGGATTCATGCTGATCGGTCGGAAGGCAGATGTCGACCAGATCGATGCTGGCGTCTTTGAGCAGATCGTGATGATCGCGGTACTTCGCGATCCCGGTCAGGTCGGTCGTCGCACTGCCGCGCGGGCCGAAGTTCCCCTGGATCTCCGACCAGTCCCCGGCCAGCTTCTTCTGGCTCCGGGTCGAGAGGGCGGCGATGCGTGCCCCCTTGACCGGCTTGGTCGCCTCAAAGTGGGTCATCCCCATGAAACCGACGCCGATGATGCCGATCTGGAGCATGCGCTGACTCTCACGGGGGGACGCTGTGCGGTGCTGGACAATCGGCTCAGCTTAACGCGGCTCTCGGAAGGGAGGCAATTGAGTCGGATTCCGAAAAGGACAGGAATAGTTTTCGGGGAATTCACCACGGAGGTACAGAGTGGCCTGCGGCAACAACTCTTCACCCCAACGGGGTGGCAACATCACAGCCCAGGGTCGCGACCGAAGGGAGCGCACCCTGGGTCAACAGGACGCGAGAGAACGAACCCTGAAGGGGTTCTAC
The DNA here is from genome assembly GCA_043734065.1 of Planctomycetota bacterium. Classification (GTDB taxonomy): domain Bacteria; phylum Planctomycetota; class Planctomycetia; order Planctomycetales; family Planctomycetaceae; genus TH-plancto1. The sequence continues at coordinate 7,214 of JAYTFV010000158.1, read as the reverse complement.
ACCCTGCCGGATCACGGGAGGGAGGGTGTACAGCCCCTTCAGGGCTGGTCGCTCCAGGGGCGGTCTTTCCCAGGGTGCGCTCCTTCGTCGCGACCCTGGGCTGTGATGTGCCACCCCTTCGGGGTGAAGAGTTGAGGCGGCTGGGCGTTCCTCTGGCTGACCGCTGACCGCTGAAAGCTGACTGCTGCTCCCCACAGTTGACATTCTCTCCCCACCGCTGGACAGTGTGAGGCCGCGCGGAGTTCAGTAACACCCGATGAAAGGGAGAGACCATGCGATTGCTCGGACGGAAACTCGGATGGGGAGCAGCCCTGCTGCTGGCGGTGAGCGGCCTCGCTCGGGCAGACCAATACGGCTTGAGTGAAGGCAAGCTGGAGTTGCAATCGGCGAACGTGCTGGCCTTTGGACCGGATGGCATCTTGTTCGTGGGCGACAGCAAGGCCGCGAAGATCTATGCCGTACAGACCGGTGACAAGCCCGGCGACCCGACTCAAGTCGAGCAGAACCTGGAAGACGCTGCTGGAGTGATCGCCAAGAAGCTCGGCGTGGACAAGGCCGAGATCGTCGACCTCGCGGTAAATCCGCTCAGCGGTCATCTGGTCGTGTCGGTCACCACCGGGTCCGGGCCTCGGCTGGTGACTCTGGATGGGAAGGGCGGGATCGCCGCCTTGCCGCTCGACAAGATCGCCTTTGCCAAGCTCGACATCCCCAATGCTCCGGAAGACAAGGTCGTCGGCGAAGGACGCCGTGCTCGCAACAACCGCATGAACACCGTCACCGACCTCGCGTTCGTGGATGGCAAGCTGCTCGTCTCGGGCATCGCCAGCGGGGATACGCCGTCGACGGTGCGGTCGTTCGACTTCCCGTTCAATGACAAAGTCGCGTCGACCGGTCTGGAGATTTACCACGGGGCCCACGGTCAGTTGGAGAACTACGCTCCGATCCTGACCTTCGTGCCGTTCATCATCAACGGCGAGCCGAACGTGCTGGCCGGGTTTGTCTGCACTCCACTGGTGAAGTTCCCCGTCTCGGCCATCGCGGGCGGCAAGCAAGTCCACGGCACGACCGTGGCGGAACTCGGTAACCGCAACAAGCCGCTCGACATGATCGCCTACAAGAAGGATGGCAAGGACTATCTGCTGCTGGCCAACAGCGCCCACGGGATCATGAAGATCAGCACCGAGGATCTCGACAAAGCCGCGGCGATTGAATCGCCCGTCGGTGGCGGCGGCACAGCCGGCCAGAAGTTCGAGAAGATCGCCGACTGGAAGGGGGTCGTACAACTGGAGCGGCTCAACGACACGCACGCGGTTGTGTTGGCGCAGTCGGCAGATGGACGCAGCGATTTGAAGACGCTGGTGCTGCCGTAGGAGTGGTGAGTGGTCAGTGGTGAGTGGTCAGTGGTCAGTGAAAGCCCAGGGTGGCAGCCCCTGGGCTTTTTTCGTGGGTGAGCCGTCCCTGGTCGAGTCGCACGATGCGATCGCCCAGAGTGCGGGCTTCGTCTTCCAGGTGGGTCACGTGGATCGTGGCGATCTCGGGCCGCTCGCGGATCGAGCGCAGCAGTTGGTGCATCTCGCCTCGCGTCGTTTCATCGAGCGCACTGAGCGGCTCGTCGAGCAGCAACACGCGCGGTGACGATGCCAACGCTCGACCCAGCGCCACCCGCTGCGACTCCCCCCCGCTCAATCCCCCGATCCTTCGATCCAGGAGCGCGATGAGTCCCAGTTGAGGGGCCAGTTCATCCACCTGGGCTCGCTGGGCCTGGCGCGAGGCCCCACGCATCCTCAGCGGGAACTCCAGGTGTTCACGCACTGTCAGATGCGGAAACAGCCCCAGATCCTGAGGCACATACCCGATCCGTCGATCCGCCGGATCCCAGTCGGTGACATCGACCCCATCCAGCCGAATGGCCCCACTCGCCACGGGCCGCAGCCCGCAGATCGCCTCCAGGATCGTGGTCTTGCCCGCCCCGCTGCGACCCATCAGCACGACGTATTCACCGCGCTCCACGCGGAGTTCGATCGACTCCAGTCGGAAGGCCCCCGACTGGATGGAGACGTTGAGGAGTTCGATCATGCTCGCTCCCCGCGCTCGATTAGTCGCAGCATCCCCAGCGTCAGGCACGCCATCGCCACCAGCACCAACGACACGGCGACAGCGGCGTTGAGTTCTCCAGCGCTGAGTTCCAGGAACACGCTGGTGGACAACACTTCGGTTCGGTAGCGCGTCACTCCCGCAAAGACCAGAATCGGTCCAAACTCGCCCAGCGATCTGGCCCAGGCAATGGTTAGCGCACTGAATAAACCCCGGCGAGCTTGCGGCAGGGCGACATGCCAGAATGCCTGCGCCCGCGAGCAGCCGAGCGTCCGCGCGATCTGCTCCGTTCGCGGCGACATGTGATCAAACGTGTTCCGCATCGTCCGCACGGCATAGGCACAGGCGGCAGTCCACTGAGCCAGAACCACAGCGGGAACATGCTGCGTCACCCGCCATCCGAGCCGGGTGTTGAGCCACTCCTCAAGCTGCCAGCCGCCAATCCGAATGTGGAACAGGATCAACAGGCTGATCCCCAGCACCAGCGGCGGCAGCACGATTGGGATGTCGACAATCAGGTCGACCAGCGCACGGCCCCGGAACCGAGACCGAGACAGCAAGTAGGCCAGTGGTGTGCCGACTCCCACGGAAAACAGCGCCGAGAGCGTGCAGGTCAGCAGCGTCAGTCGCAGAGCCGCCATGATCTCGGGCTTGGCGAACACCGCTCGGAGATCACCGGGAGTGATGTAGGCCAGATCGGCTCCGAGCAGCGCGGCAATCAACAGGACATAGCTCCCGCCGACCACAGCCAGTCCACTCATGAACAGCCCATCCCACACAGGGCGAGATCGCTGGGGGGACAAGACCTCGCCTGGGGAAGAAGTCGCGGGAGGGGGCTGTGTCATGGGGTCGGCGCGCCTCCCACTGCCGCGGATGAATCGCCGACCTCGAAGCCATATTCGGCGTAGATCGCCCGCCCCGTGTCGGGAGCGGTCAAGAACACGACGAACTCGTTGGCCGCTGCGGGTTGTTGTGACGACTTGAGGACTGCGACCGCGATGTGGGCTCGCAAGGGAGCCAGTTCCGGGATCGCGACCGTCTCCAGTGCGGGTTGCTTTCGCAACAGCACATTATACGTGATCGCGGCGTCGGCCGCTCCGACCTTGAGGTCGTTCAGGGCCTCCACGACCGTCGGACGAAACGCAGTGATCGGCACCAGCGGCTCCCACTCGCCGCTCGCCGACAAGCCCGTCTGGGTAATGAGGCCAATCGCAGCTGACTGCGGGTCGCCCTGGGCCAGTTTGAGCTTCAGCCGAGCCAGATCAGTCAGCGACTGCACGCCCTTCGGATTGCCAGCGGGCACCGCCAGGACGATCCGCATCCGCGCGAGAGGGACCGACTCGCCGATGAGTTGCTTCTGCCGGGCCTGCTCGATGTAACTCTCGTCGGCGGGGAGAAACAGGTCGCCGGTGCGGGAGATTTCTGCCGTGGCGAGCAGACTCTGCGACGCTCCGAACTGGAACTGAATCGTCCCACCGCCATCCTGGGTATAGCGTTTCGCAATCTCCTCCAGGACACCGCGATTACTCGCCGCACACAGCACGACCAGTGGAGGCCGGACAGCGTTACCGGGAACTGGCTGACGGGCGGATGAGTTCAGCCACCACACCAGTGCCGTCATCAGCGCGAGCAGACTGATCGTGAACAGGGTGCGTGGCCAAATCATCATGGTCTCCCCTCTCACTCCCACTCGATCGTACTCGGTGGCTTCGAGCTGATGTCGTAGACCACACGGTTGACGCCTCGGACGCTGTTGGTGATCCGCGACGAAATCTTCTGCAACAGATCATACGGCAGCCGCGACCAGTCGGCGGTCATGAAGTTGTCGGTGTTCACCGACCGGATCGCGATCACGTCTTCATAGGTCCGGCCATCGCCCATCACGCCGACCGTTTGCAACGGGAGCAACACCGCGAACGCCTGCTGGACCTGTCGATACAGGCCCGCCTTTTCGAGTTCATCCAGGAACACCGCATCCGCCTCGCGCAGCACAGTCAGCCGAGGTTCCGAGACCGCTCCCAAACACCGCACCGCCAGACCCGGACCCGGGAACGGGTGCCGCCAGATCAGATGTTCCGGCAGGCCAAGCTCCAGCCCCAGTCGCCGGACCTCATCCTTGAACAGATCTCGCAGCGGCTCGATCAACTCGAACCCGAGTTCCGCCGGGAGTCCGCCGACGTTGTGGTGCGACTTGATCGTGGCTGCCGGGCCGTCCGGGTTGGCCCCCGACTCGATGACATCGGGATAGAGCGTCCCCTGGGCGAGGAAGTCGGCGTCCGGGATCGACTTCGCTTCGTGGCGGAACACCTCAATGAACACGCGGCCAATGATCTTGCGTTTCTGCTGCGGATCAGCGACTCCGGCCAGCTCGCTCAGGAACCGCTGTTGAGCGTCCACGATATGCAGATCGGTCTTGAAGTGGTCGGCGAACTGGTCGCGCACCTGATCCGATTCCCCCTTCCGCAACAGTCCATTGTCGACAAAGATGCACGAGAGTTGCGACCCGATCGCCTGGAACAGCAGGGCGGCTGTGACCGAAGAATCGACACCGCCGGAGAGTCCGCAGATCACCCGCCGGTGGCCGACTCGCTGGCGGATCGAGGCCACCTGCTGGTCAATGAAGCTGGCCATCGACCAGCGTCCGTGACACTTCGCAATCTTGTGGACGAAGTTGGCGATGAGTTGGGGACCGCACTCGCAGTGCGTGACCTCGGGATGAAACTGGAGGCCGTAGATCGGACGGGTCTTGTGGCGAATGGCCGCATGCGGGCAGGTGTCGGTGGAGGCCAGCGACACGAACTCCTGGTCGAGGTTTTGCACCTGGTCCCCGTGGCTCATCCAGACGGTGGAATCGGTCGGCACGTCGGCGAAGAAGGGGTCGGTCGACACCTGGTGACAGGTCTTGTTTCCGAATTCGCGCGACTCGCCGGGCTGGACTTTGCTTCCGAAGGCGTGGCAGGTGGCCTGCATTCCGTAGCAGATGCCGAGGATCGGAATGCCGAGGTCGAAGATGCGTGGGTCGGGGTGCGGCGAGCCCTTCTCATACACACTCGCTGGGCCACCGCTGAGGATCAGCCCCTGCGGTGCGATCTCGCGAATCCGGTCCACTGACAAGTCGTGCCGCACCATCTGGCAGAAGACATTCTGCTCGCGGACCCGCCGCGCGATTAGCTGGGCCGTCTGCGACCCGAAGTCGAGGACGAGGATTTTTTCGTCCTGGACCCCGTTATGCGGAAGCGAAGAAGTAGATGCCACTGGAGACTTCGAAGCCATGCCTCACCGAACTTTCCGACCTCGCCGCCGCCCCGCATCCGAGAGTCCCTCGAAAGCAGATGAACCAGCCGGCCTTGCGCAAGGACGACTGGTTCCGGAGGCGAGACTTGACTCGCCAAACCCCGAAATGGGGAATCGGGGATTGTAGAGGCGGGAGTCGGGAGTCGGTAGTCGGGGGAGAGGAGGCTTCAGGCTCTGGGCTTCCGAGGCCCGAAGCCCGAAACCCGGAGCCTGCTCTGATGCCGCCCACTGCCGTTGCTTTTTCCGAATGCGCTCTCGTCGGGATTCCTCATTGTTGGCATACTTCACGGACGCGGACCATTCGGAATCATCCGGGACAGAGGCACACCATGCAGGCAAGTCACATCCAGAGAATCGGTCAGGTGCTGGGGCTGTTACTCGGTGTCTGGACCTGGGCTCCGTCCCCCGCCGGGGCTCAATCCTCCAAAGCCTACGTCGCCGAGCGCGAGCTCATGGTGACCGACTACATCGCCGCCGAGGGAGTCACCAACAAGCGGGTGCTGGAAGCGATGCGCACAGTCCCACGACATAAGTTCGTACGGGAGGAACTGAGGAAGTTCGCCTACAACGACCGGGCTCTCGACCTCGGTCACAAGCAGACGATCTCGCCCCCGTTCATCGTGGCCTACATGACCGAAGTCATCGACCCCCAGCCGACCGATACGGTCCTCGAAATCGGAACCGGCAGCGGCTATCAGGCGGCCGTCCTGTCGAGCCTCGTCCAGGATGTCTACACGATCGAGATCGTCGAACCACTTGGCAAGTCAGCCGCCCGCACCCTGGAACTGCTCGACTACAAGAACGTCCACTGCCGGATCGGCGACGGCTTCAAGGGTTGGCCCGAACACGCCCCCTTCGACAAGATCATCGTCACCTGCTCTCCGGAAAACATTCCAGCACCTCTGGTCGAGCAACTGAAAGAGGGGGGCAAGATGATTATCCCTCTCGGGGAACGCTACCAGCAGGTGTTCCATCTCCTCGAAAAGAAGGACGGCAAACTGGAACAGAAGAAGCTGATCCCGACGCTGTTTGTGCCGATGACCGGTCGGTCGGAAGAGATGCGTGCCGTGCAGCCCGATCCGAAGAACCCCAAGATCGTCAATGGCGGGTTCGAGTCATCGACGCTGATTGCCGGGCAGGCCGACGGCTGGCACTATCAGCGCCGGGGCACACTGATGACGGAAGGGGCCCCGGACGGCAAGCAGTTCATCCGCTTCGAGAACTCGGAGCCGGGACGCACCGCGCACGCCCTGCAAGCGACAGCCATTGACGGCAGCCTGATCGGCGAACTGAACTTCAGTTGTCGCGTCAAGACACACGAAATCCATCAAGGCCCGGCCTCCGGCGACCTGCCGGGCTGCTTGATTTACTTCTTTGATGGGAAACGACTACCGATGGGGGCTGTCTTTGTGGGACCGTGGCTGGCGAATGAGGAATGGACTCAAGTGAGCAAAACAATTGCCATTCCCGCAGCGGCACGGGAGATCATTTTGCAAGTCGGCCTGAACGGGGCGACTGGAACGGTGAGTGTCGATTCTGTCCAGATCAAGGGCGTGCCTCGGGTGAAGTAGCTGCGTTCGCCAGAACGCGGGGTGCCTGAATCCGCGTTCGAGCGCAGATGAAGACTTCGGAAGTCTGATGGCACAGTCGCTGCGTTCACCAGAACGCGGGTGCATGACAGCGAGTGCCTCGTCAAGGCAAGAGTTTGTGGATGTGGCCAGCCCGATGGGAGGGCGAAGCTCCTGCTGAGCCGCGAGCCAGGGGACGCGACATCTCGCAGTTGCGGCTCGGCAGGAGCCTCGCCCTCCCGAAGGACTCCAACCCCC
>JAYTFV010000157.1:0-4577 GCA_043734065.1 Planctomycetota bacterium | reverse complement strand
CATCATCAAAGAACGCGATGACTGGAAGGACTGGTATCGTGCCGGGCGGGCGTCGAGCTGAACGGGTGTCGTGATCTTTCTGCCGGAGGCTCGCATGCCCATTCATCTCTTTGGAATTCGTCATCACGGACCGGGCTGTGCGCGCAGCCTGCGGGCAGCGCTGGACGAACTCCACCCAGACATCATCGTGATGGAAGGGCCCGCCGATGCGCAGGAGGCTCTGGCCCCCGCGTCGCATGAACAGATGGTGCCGCCGGTGGCGCTGCTGCTCTATCCGCCGGACGAGCCGCGCCGCGCAGTCTACTTTCCATTCACGCGGTTCTCGCCGGAATGGCAGACGCTGCGCTGGGCGGCGGAGAAGAACATCCCGGTGCGGCTGATGGACCTGCCGCAGTCGATCCGCCTGGGAATGGAACAGCCGGTCGTGTCCGAGACCGCTGAGGCCGTCCCCGCCAACGACACCTCACCCGCCCCCGAGCCAGTGACGGAAGGACCAGGCGAAGAAGCTGCCGAGGAGGAAATAGACGACACCTTGACGTGGCGTGTCGACCCCATCTCGCAATTGGCGGAAGCGGCCGGATACAAGGACCACGAGCTTTGGTGGGAACATCAGATTGAGCAGCGGGTCAACGCCACCGGTCTTTTCGCGGCCATCCTCGAAGCGATGCGGACCGTCCGCGAGGAGTTCCCGGAAACCACCGATCGTGATCTGATCCGCGAAGCCCATATGCGCACGGTGATCCGCGCGGTCCGCAAGGAGGGACATGCGAACATCGCCATCGTCTGCGGCGCGTGGCATGCGCCGGTGCTGGATGATCTTGCCCTCGATGGAAAGCGTCCCGGCTGTAAGGTGTCCGAAGATGCCGCGCGCCTCAAGGGGTTGACCAAGGTCAAGACCACGGCCACCTGGATCCCGTGGACTCATTCGCGGTTAACCTATCGCAGCGGGTACGGAGCGGGAGTTCATGCGCCGGGATGGTATGACCATCTGTGGACCTCGCGCGATTCGGCAGCCACGCGCTGGATCACGATTGCGGCGAGGCTGCTTCGCGAGCGGGATCTGGACGCGTCCTCCGCATCGGTGATTGAAGCGGTGCGATTGGCTGACGCCATCGCGGCGATGCGCGAGCTGCGGTCGCCAGGGTTGGTGGAACTCAATGAGGCGATCCTGACCGTCCTCTGCCATGGGGAACCCGCTCCGCTCCAACTGATCCGCGATCGATTGGAGATCGGGGATGTTCTGGGACAGGTGCCGGATGACACCCCGGCGGTGCCGCTGGCTCAGGACTTGGCCAAGCTGCAGAAGTCATTGCGGCTCAAGACTTCGACGATGATCCAGACTATGGATCTCGATGTCCGCAAAGAGATCGACCTCGGTCGCAGCTACCTCTTTCACCGGTTGGGCTTGCTCGGGATCGGATGGGGCAATCATCAACGCAGCGGGGGGATGGCGTCGACGTTTCATGAGGTGTGGCAGGTCGAATGGAAGCCCGAGTTCGCGGTCGCCGTGATCGAAGCGAGCGTCTGGGGCAATACGATCGAATCGGCGGCGACCTCGAAGGTCATCGATCAGGCCACGAAGGCCGCACATCTGCCAGAGGTGAGCGAGTTCCTCAACAGAGCGGTCTTGGCCGGACTGGGAGCAGCAGTTGATCCGTTGCTCACCCGCATTCAGGCGATGGCAGCTGTGGGAACGGATGTCCGTCATCTGATGGACGCCATGCTGCCGCTGGCCCAACTGGCTCGTTACGGAGATGTTCGTGGGACGCCCGCCGAGCACATCGAGCCGATCGTCGTTGGCATGCTGGAGCGCGTGCTGGTCGGTCTGGGGATCGCCTGTTCGGCCCTGGATGATGAGGCAGCGCTGCGGATGTTGGAGAGCATGGGCCGGGTCTCGCAATCGCTCGATCTCTTGCGACGCGATGACCTGGAACAGGAGTGGCGACAAACGCTCCGGCAGTTGATGGATCGCGGTGTGCATGCGCTTCTCAGAGGCTGGTGCTGCCGTATTCTTCTGGAGAAGGGAGTTCTCGATGAGGAGGAACTCTACCGCCGGGCGAGGTTGTCGTTGTCGCTGGTCAATCCGCCCGCCGAATCCGCAGCCTGGGCGACGGGGCTGCTCAAGGGGAGCGGTCTCGTGCTGCTGCACCAGGACGGAGTGTGGCACGTCTTCGACCGCTGGCTGGCGGAACTGCCGCCGGAGGTCTTCGTCGAGATGCTTCCGCTGTTGAGGCGGGCGTTCTCCGACTTCACCGCTCCAGAACGTCGACAGATGGGTGAGAAGGTGCGGCGGTTGAAACCCGACTCAGGTACCAGCTCTGCCAAGAAAGCTCAGCCGACAGCGACGGATCGCCTCAATCACGAGCGGGGTCGGAAAGTGCTCCCGGTGCTCGCTCATATTCTCGAAGTCGCGCACGATACGAGTTCTTAGCGGCCACTTCAGCGGGTTCCCGTTCTTCACACACTCCTGCACCTCGATCCTCAAGCCCCTCACTCCCATGTCCCACCTCGAAGACGAACGACTCCGCCGCTGGCGACTGGTTCTCGGTAAGCAGGCCGAATGCCAGGGTGGCGGTGCGAACGGTGTCGGCCTCCCACTGGGGCTCGATGGCAGCGACTCCGCGATGGACCGCGTGCTGGAAGCACTGTACGACTCCGACCGCTCCGCCGGTCTCGGCAGCTCCTGTCCCAACGTGAATCGCTGGTTGGGGGACATCCGGAAATATTTCCCCAAGTCGGTCGTGCAAGTGATGCAGAAGGACGCGCTGGAGCGATTGAAACTGCACCAGATGCTGCTGGAGCCAGAGACGCTGGAGACCGTTGAGGCCGATGTGCATCTGATCGGGACATTGCTCTCACTGAAGTCGGTGATTCCGAATAAGACCAAAGAGACTGCCCGCAAGGTGGTTCGCAAGGTGACGGACGACCTGGAGCGGAAGCTGCGAAACCCGCTGACGGAGGCAGTTCGCGGGGCCCTTAACAAGGCATCGCGCACCTCCCGGCCTCGCCCCGGTGAGATCGACTGGCATCGGACGATCCGCAAGAACCTGCACAATTATCTTCCCGAGCGAGGCACGATCATCGCCGAACGGCTGGTCGGGTTTGGTCGCAAACGGTCCTCGCTGCGCGACATTGTCTTGTGTATCGACCAGAGCGGGTCGATGGCCACATCGGTCGTTTACGCCAGCATCTTGGGAGCCGTACTGGCCTCGCTCCGGGCGGTCTCCACACGACTGGTGGTCTTCGATACCCAGATTGTCGATCTGACCGATCAGTTGGACGATCCGGTGGATGTCCTGTTCGGCACCCAACTCGGTGGCGGCACCGACATCAACCGTGCCGTCCGTTACTGTCGACAATACATCACTCGTCCCGCTCAGACCATCTTCATTCTGATCTCCGACCTCTATGAAGGAGGCGTGGCGTCTGAACTGCTGCGGCAGACCGCCGAGATGATCAGCAGCGGAGTCACGATGGTCTGTCTGCTTGCCTTGAACGACGATGGCGCTCCCTGCTTCGACGAAAAGCTCGCCGCCCAGATGACTGAACTCGGTGCCCCGGCGTTCGCCTGCACCCCCGACCTCTTTCCCGACCTGATGGCGACCACCATCCAAAAAGGGGACATCGCCGCCTGGGCCAGTCGAAACCAGACGGTCATCAAAGGAAGGCCGTGACCAAGATACACCAAGGCAAGTCATTCCCGTTCCGATGAGCGCTTCCATCGGGGCTTTCGCTTCGTCGAATCGCGACCGTTCGAATTGGCGAGTATGAATCAGCACTCGAAGTTCGAAATCAGGGTTGGGTTCGGTTCGCGGTCCCAAACGGTGTTTTAAATCTTGGGGGTGTTTTTGGAGAGACAGAGAGAGTTCGAAGACCAAAACTCGCAGGAGCGGTTTGAAACATCGAAATCTGGGGGTCAGGCAGGATGGCCGAGAGACCTCGCCGAAACCGACCTTCATCGCAACATCTGGCGGGAATGGCGGATACGACGCCACCTTGAATCGATACCAAAACACCCCGCTGAGTGAACCCGTGGGTCACTGGGAGTTCGAAAAACAAAAACAGTGAAGGCGGTGGGATTCGAACCCACGACCTTCGGTTTAGGACACCCAAAGGCCTGATAACACGGTCATTCGCTGCGATCGGGTTCGACGAGAATGATCTGAGTGCGAATCGGTTCGAAAGCCCCCATTTGTACGTCGCATACAACTGGTGCTTCCCCGTACCGCACCGCAATCTTCAAGCCCCCCACAACGGCTTCGCTGGCCGATACTCAGCACAGCTTTCAATTGGCAGGTGGCTTATTACACTCAGCCTGTTCCACAGACATCCCCGTTCCCATTTGTATCACCAAAGATATCGCGAATCGTATCTCGGAAAACTGAGACCGTAATTGTATCACGACACTCGATTGTAACTCATTTCCAGGAAGCCACTTGTGGGAAAGTGAGTCTCGTGTTTCGAATGTGGTGCGTGCGTCAGAAACGTAGGCAACTGCCAGTTTCTGCCCCCCTCTCCCCCGCGATCGGCTTGATCGTCAGGGAAAAACCTCACTGCGGGGGAGAGGGCTGGGGTGA
>JAYTFV010000156.1:0-4178 GCA_043734065.1 Planctomycetota bacterium | reverse complement strand
TCACCCCAGCCCTCTCCCCCGCAGTGAGGTTTTTCCCTGACGATCAAGCCGATCGCGGGGGAGAGGGGGGCAGAAACTGGCAGTTGCCTACGTTTCTGATGCACACTCCAAACTCACTTCCGGGGATACCGTCTTCCGCAAGTTCTTTAATGAGAATGAGTTACTGACGCCATGCGTGATACAATCATTGTCGCCGTTTTGAGAGATACGATCCGCGATATCTTCGGTGATACAAATGGGAACGGGGATGAGAGCGCCGGTGGTAGTGGGGCGGTTTTCTGGGGGAGTTGGCGCTCTCGCGTTTAACAGTTTGCGTGGGAGACCGCCTCCCGTTGCGGTCGTCAGATCCGACTCGCGTTCCTCGGCGGACACAGTTCCCTGTCGGACGAACGCAGAATCGGGAAAAGCTGGCATTCCAGCGGGGTAAGGAACCGTAAAACAATATCATACCGATATTGCCCTTCCTCTGGGCGGCCTGTTATGCGATATATCTGTCATGCTGGACGCGCAGGTGATCGCATGGATTCGCGACAAGTACCAGGCCGTTTCGCCCGAGCTCGGTGAGCGAGGGCGGAGGTTGTGGGCGGCGGCGGAGGCGCGGTCGTTGGGGTGGGGCGGGGTCACGGCGGTGGCCCGGGCGACGGGGATCTCGGACCGCACGGTCCGCAATGGGATCCAGGAACTGGCGGGCGGGAAATCCGTCGGACCGTCGGAGGGGCGGCAGCGGCGTGTCGGGGGTGGGCGGAAGTCGCGGGAGGCGGAGCAGCCGGAGTTGGTCGCGGCCTTGGATGCGATTGTGAATCCGGAGTCGCGGGGTGATCCGGAGTCGCCGCTCCGGTGGACCTGTCTGAGTACACGCGAGTTGGCGCGGCTGCTCCAGAAGAAGGGCTGGATGGTCAGTCACACGAAAGTGGCGTGGCTGCTTCAGGGGCTGGAATACAGCCTGCAATCCAACCAGAAGACCCGCGAGGGGAAGCAGCACACCGATTGCGATGCGCAGTTTCGGCACATCGCCCGGCGGGTCAAGGCTCAGCTGCGAGCGGGTGAGCCGTCCGTCTCGGTCGACACGAAGAAGAAGGAAATCCTGGGGAATCACAAGAATCCGGGCCAGACCTATCGGAAGAAAGGCCAGCCGGAGCAGGTCGATACGCACGACTTTCCCGACCCGAAACTGGGCAAGGCGATCCCGTATGGCGTGTACGACATCGGACCTCAATGAGGCGGGCGTCTCGATCGGCATCACGCACGACACCGCCGAATTCGCGGTGGCTGCGCTCGCTCGCTGGTGGCAGAAGCTGGGCCGCAAGCGCTATCCCCAAGCGAAGCGGCTGTACGTCACCGCCGACGCGGGCGGCAGCAACGCCGCGCGGAATCGCCTCTGGAAAGTCTCCTTGCAGAAACTCGCGGACAAGACGGGTCTGATCATCGAGGTCAGCCACTTTCCACCCGGCACGAGCAAGTGGAACAAGATCGAACATCGCCTGTTCTGCCACATCACCCGCACCTGGCCAGGCCGCCCGCTGGAAGACCTGACGACGGTCGTGAACCTGATCGGTTCAACAAAGACCCAGACCGGGCTGAGCGTGCATGCGTGGCTGGATGAGAAGGACTATCCGAAGGGCAAGAAAATCAGCGATGCCGAACTGGCGAGCGTGAACCTCAAACCGCACCGCTTCCACGGCGAGTGGAACTACGAGATCCGCCCACGCGTAAACTGATATCGGCTTATTATTGTTTTACAGCTCCTAAGAGTATGCTGATTCCATGAGGATCAGCTCACTGTCACTCCAGCATCGCCATAGCACCATGTGACAGATCTTGCACCCACGATTGAGTCTGTTGGCGTCGATTACCCGTCAGGAACTGGCCCGCCAAGTGGCTTATCTGAAGGGGGAGAACAATATCCTCCGAGCCCGACTGCCGGGGCGGCTGGTGGCGACTGATTCGGAAAGATGTCGGCTGTGGCGGTACGGCCAAGCGGAGCGACTTGGAGAAATATCTCAGCCAAGTTAAGCAATCGATCGCACGGAAGTCATCGGGTGAAGGACATCGCGACAATTTTTGGGAACCTTTCTGAACGGCTGTTCGTCCAATGAGCGGAGTCTTGGCGGAACGGGATTGCGTTTCGCTGCCACGCCGATTGTGTGCGCGTGGATGCGGACGAACCATGAATCGCGCGTACGCCGTTGGCGTGGCGGCTCAACGGGGTCAGAAGGAGAACCAGCCATGAAACGCTTTCTCGGCTTGATGATGGCGTTGTTGTTCAGTCTGTCGCCGGTCGCGGCGCAGGCGCAGGGGTTGCTGGTGGTGATCGATCCACAGCAGAAAGTCGGTTTGCCGAGGCCGATGGCCTCCCCTTCGGCCACGCCGCAGGAGGGGTACAAGATCAAGGAGTTGGCCGTTCAGGCGCGGATCAGCGATCAGGTGGCGCGGGTCAACGTGTCGCAATCGTTCGTCAACACGGGGAGCCGGCCGCTGGAGGTCAGCTTTCTCTTTCCGCTCCCGTATGACGGAGCGATCGACCGACTGACGTTGATGATTGATGGCAAGGAAGTCCCCGCGAAGCTGCTGTCCGCGAAAGACGCGAGAAGCGTGTATGAGTCGATTGTCCGCAAGAACCAGGATCCCGCGCTGCTCGAATGGATCGGGACCGGGATGTTTCAGACCAGCGTCTTTCCCGTGCCACCCGGTGCCGAACGGAAGGTGTCGCTCGGCTACAGTCAGGTGCTGCGGAAGGCGCAGGGGTTGACCGACTTCCTGTTCCCGTTGAGTACCGCCAAGTACACCTCGCATCCCGTCGAGAAGATCGACTTCCAAATCGCCCTCGAAAGCGGCATCGAGATCAAGAACGTCTACAGTCCGACGCACGCGATCTCGATCCAGCGCCCGGATGCCCACCACGCCACGGCCCGCTTCTCCAGCCAGGGTGAGATTCCGGCGGGCGACTTCCGCCTGTTCTTCGATGTCGACAAGGGCAAGGTCGGCACGAGCGTCATCAGCTATCGGCCATCGGACAAGGAGGATGGTTTCTTCCTGCTGCTGGCCTCGCCGCAATTCCAGGCCGCAAACGCGGAACGACCGAAGAAGACGGTCGTGTTCGTCGTCGACCGGTCGGGCAGCATGTCCGACGAGAAGATGGACCAGGCCCGCGCGGCTCTTAAGTTCGTGCTCGCAAACCTCCGCGAAGGGGATCTGTTCAACATCATCGCCTTCGACAGCGTGGTCGAATCGTTCCGGCCCCAGCTTCAGACGTACAGCGATGAGACTCGCAAAGCCGCGCTCGGCTTCATCGCCGGTTTGGCCGCCAGCGGCGCGACGAACATCGACGGGGCACTCGGCACGGCGCTGTCGCAGCTCCAGGACTCGCCCCACCCCAACTATCTGATCTTCATGACCGACGGCCAGCCGACCGTCGGGGAACTCAACGAGGCCAAGATTGTGGCGGTGACGAAGCAGCGGAACAGTGCCCGCGTCCGCATCATCACATGCGGCGTCGGCTATGACGTGAACAGTCGACTGCTCGACAAGCTCGCACGAGAAAACTTCGGGCAGAGTGAATATGTCCGACCGGATGAAGACATCGAAGTCACCATCAGTCGTCTCTACGCGCGGATCAGTTCTCCCGTGTTGACCGATGTCACCGCGAAGTTCGAGTTCGACGCCGTGCGGGTCGAGGACGGGCCACCGATCAGCCGCATGTTCCCCAGGCAGATCAATGACCTGTTCGAAGGAGACCAGCTCGTGATCGTCGGCCGCTTCAAGAAATCCGGCCGCGCAAAGGTGGCGATCGCCGGTTCCGTGGGGACGAAGACTGAATCGCTCAGCTTCCCTGCCGACCTCGTCGCCAAGAGCGGCGACGATTCGTTCGCGTTCGTGGAAAAACTGTGGGCCATGCGGAGGATCGGCGAGATCATCGACGAACTCGATCTGGTCGGAAAGAACGATGAGCTCATCAAGGAATTGGTTGCTCTCTCGACCAAGCACGGCATCCTGACGCCGTACACGTCGTTCCTCGCCAACGAAGCTGAACGTCCCGCCGACCTTGCCTCGGCCGACAGTGCGGTTCGGACGAAGGCGGCTCTCGGTCGTCTCGAAGAGGCCGATGGTACGGCCGCCTTCGTTCAACGTTCGGAGAAGAAGAACTTTCAGGAAGCCAGGCAGGCCGCCCCTTCGTCAAG
>JAYTFV010000155.1:0-3014 GCA_043734065.1 Planctomycetota bacterium | reverse complement strand
GGCACACTAGGTCCAGATTCCAGGGTGGAAACGGGATATGCCACCCGTCGATGTTTAGCGAAATAAGGCCCGTGGAGACTGTACTTGCGTGGGAGATATAAAGCACTGACCCCGTCGCACCAAGGTACTTGTCGTGGAGGCTGTCCAGCCACATATCAGGGCCACCTTTGCGGGCCACTCGCACGAGATCGCCGACCTTAACGTCTGAAGTGTGCAAGCCGATTCTCTTCTCCTCGGGGGCATCGGCCACCATGCGGGCGAAGCTCTTGGCCTCCGTCAGGTCGATCACGTGTGTGGGCTTGAGGATGCCGCTGGTCGCGTACACCTTCAGCAGCAGCCGCCCACCGACCAACTCCAGCCGAGCCAAGAGGCCAAAGGTCGTGGCGCTCTCCCTCCTTGCGTAGCCTGCCGCATGGATGTCCAGACCATCTCCGGTCCAGACACCTTGCACTACCTGAGTCCCCTTGGGATCTCCTGCGGGGAGCTTGGAGTCTGTCAGTGTTGTGGTGAATGTTCTGGCCATGTGTTTTCTCCTTTCGGTGGGGTTGGTTTGGACTGAGGTGCAATCACCTCACGCTATCGTATAGTCCGGTCGGGAGCGATCATCCGCAACAATCCGGCCAGAATGTGCCCTCTTGCAGAAACGTGTGGTTCTGTCCGGGCCAAGGGCCACCCTGTCAGTCGAGCGGAAAGCCGGGTAGGCATGAGGTGTCAGTGAACCCCATACCATTGAAGATACGACGGTTGATTCAATGGGATGACCACACGGCCACTGTGTAGGCTTTCGAATCGGTAGCAGCACCTCAGTGTCCGCCAAGTCGCCAGTTGCCCCGCAACAGCCGCCGGACCGCTTCGGCCTTGTCAGCATCGGACAACGGCAACCCGGCAATCATCACCAGAGCGGCTGCGAAGTCAGCATCGCAACCGAATGCCGTTTTCGTTTCGCTACTGCAACCGCTACTGCAACCGAGAGTTACCGATTCATTTGGTGAGTCCGGGGACTCGCTTTGAACTACTTCGTCACAGCTTCCCAAGCTGTATGTCGAGGGTTCGAATCCCTTCGCCCGCTTTTTTTGGTGATGTTGACGCTGGAAGAACACAATATTTTCTGCGTCGCGACGAAGTGTGTTCAGAAGATGAAGTGTGTTCAGAAGATGCAGTCCGGAAATGCCCTGATCGCACACCGATGACTTCACGCGACAGCAAAGCTCAGGCTATTGGCTTTCACCCATTTGGGGATGGGATTCGGATGACGGACAGCGTACTGTCAGGCACGCGAGGCGAAGTAGAGCTTCGCGGAGATATGTTCCTCAGCGGAGCTTGAGGCCAAGGAGAAGTATCCCGTGGCAAGGCTCACGGAGTGACGGGCTTCGGTTTCGCCTCTCCTGGCTTGGCGGGCTTGGGCTTCAGCACACCCGGCTTGGCGGGCGGGTCGGCCTTCTTCGGTTTCTCGGACTTCTCCGGCTTGTCCACCAGAGCACGAATTCGCAGTGATTTCACTTTCACCGGGCGGGCACCGTACCGAGTGTTATACGTCCCCAAAAAGATCTGTCCGGCGGTGTAGTTTTCCAGCGGGTACTCCTCGACGATGGCGGTTTTGCCGACCATGACCGTCAGCAGCTTGTCCTTGACGGTCATGCGAAACGCTTGCTCGCCGTCCCAGTTGAATTGTTTCACCTCGTTGTTGGTGAGGGCGATGGCCTCGGCATTCCGATACTCGCAGAGGAACCACGGAGCCCCGCTTTTGATGAGCGAGACGTTCGACAACGAGTATCCGTGCCCTTGGTTCCAGCCGAGCAGCATCAGCCAGCCGCCGGAACCTTCCTGGTGGATGATCCCCTCCATTTCGAACTGGTCGGCTGTGGCAAGGGAGAGGAGGGTATTGGTGCCCTCGACAACCTGCACAGTGCCTTTTGCGGTGGCCCAGCGGCCATCGACGATGAACTCGCCAAGGCAGAACGGATGCCCCACGGACGGCCCGAGGAGTTTGAACTCCTTGACATTCTGGAGGGGCGACTTGTCGGTGAACTCGATCACTTGGGGGCGGGGCCGACCGGGATTGACCAGGACGGTCCACTTGTCGGTGATGTTGACCACGGGAGTGGCGGCGGCGACGGGGGCTTCCGCAGGAGCGGGTGCCTCAGCGGGCGGGTCTTGAGCGAACACTGTGGGGGAAGCTGCGAACAGGATCAGGAGCAAGAGTGCCCACTGGGACGCCCGCTTCAACGTGCCCGTCGCGAGGGCTGTCGTCCACGCGTTGCGGAAGAGAACACTCTGGCATGGGCTCAAGCCCACGCGACCTGGACGGTTGTCGGTCTCGTCATTCATGACGGGCTTCCTGTGGAGGGTGAACTCGGTGAGGCCGCTGCGCCAGGCACGGGAACGACCGGCCCCCGGATCGTGCCGTCTCCCACTCCCCACCGCACTCGCGACAGCGCGATCAGTTCCGTGTGGAAGATGCGGCCCCGCGCAGACAGACAGACACGACCCCGCGATCGGCCCGCTGCGGTCGACGGCCAAACACTCACCGGGGCAAAACCGTATTCTGACAGCGAGGTGCCCGAGTTCCAATTCCGACGCTCAAGATTCCGTGGCCGAAGTGGCAACACCGACGGGGATCGAATACTCTCACGGCTTCGAAATTTGGAGGCTGTTCAGCGACTCGAACAGCTTCCAATCGTGCGCAGCAGGAAAGGCAAGTGATGGCGGACACTCTGACAGTCACCGACAACCGGACCGGGAAAACCTACACGCTCCCGATTACGGACGGGACCATTCGCGCTGCGGATCTGCGGCAGATCAAAGTCACCGACGCCGAATTCGGGATGATGAGCTACGACCCGGGGTTCCTCAATACCGCCTCGACCCGCAGCAGCATCACCGACATTGATGGCGATCTGGGGATCCTTCGTTATCGGGGCTACCCGATCGAGCAACTCGCCGAACACAGCACGTTTCTGGAGACAGCCTATCTGTTGCTGAATGGGGAACTGCCCAATTGCGACCAGTTGGCC
>JAYTFV010000154.1:0-11714 GCA_043734065.1 Planctomycetota bacterium | reverse complement strand
GAAAAGTGTGGCGATGAACCGCCGCCGCTGCGGCTGGAACGAAGCCACCCTGCTCGAAATCCTTACGGGGGCCAAGACTTAGTGACCGCTGGCCCTGGGTATACATCCAACAGGATATTTACGCGTCCTAGTCCTCAACAAGGTTTCTCCATCAGGGAATCGCTGCAAACATATGGAGACTGTTTGCCGCAGGAACTGAAATCCTTGATCGAGAAAGACCTGAGCTGGCAATGAGCCAGCTCAGGAACCACCTCAGAACCCGCTGTCAATCGGCTCCGCGATCGGGCTCTTGTCGCCGAACTTGAGCGACTTCTTGAGCCAGACGAGTTCCATGGTGCCGATCGGGCCGTGGCGGTTCTTGGCCATGATGAGGTCGGCCTCGCCGGGGCGGTCTTCGGGGTCGTAGGCATCAGGGCGGTGCAGGAACATCACGATGTCAGCGTCCTGCTCGATCGCTCCCGATTCGCGGAGGTCGGCCAGTCGCGGGCGTTTGTCCTCGCGGGTTTCGACCCCGCGGTTCAATTGGGCCAGGGCGATGACCGGCACGCGAAGATCCTTGGCCAGGAACTTCAGCCGCCGGGTGATCGTCGACACCTGTTGCTCGCGGGGCATGTTCTTGTCATCGGATTCGATCAATTGGAGGTAGTCGATGATGATGATCTTGATGTCGAACCGGCGTTTGAGTCGGCGCGAGATCGAGGCGATCTGCGACATCGTGCGCCCGGCCTGGTCGTCGATGTAGAGCGGGTATTTCTTGAGGACGTTGGCGGCTTCGAGCAAGGCGTGCTGTTCGATTTCGTCGAGGTCGCCTTGGCGGACCTTGTGTCCGTCGACCTTGGCCTGCATGCACAGAAACCGCTCGGCGAGTTCCAGGCTCGACATTTCGAGGCTGAAGATCAGCACTCCCGCATCCGTGGCCGCACCCGCCAGTGCGAAATTACAGACGAGCGCGGTCTTGCCCATGCTCGGGCGGGCCGCCAGGACGATCAACTCGGTCTCCTGGAACCCGCCCGTGATCTCGTTGAGGCCCGAAAAACCCGAGGTCAGCCCCGAGGTTTTCTCCTCAGCATCAATGCGGGCAAAGATGCGGGCGAAGGCATCATCCATGATGTCGCCCAGCGCCATCTTGTCGATGTTCGCGCCGTTCTCGACGATGCTGAAGATGCGTTGCTCGGCCTGCGAGAGGATGTCCTCGATCTCGGAGTGGCCGTGGTAGGCTTCCTTCAGCGACTCCGTGCAGGCTTCAATCAGTGATCGCTGCAGCCACTTGTCGCGGACGATCTTCGCGTAGTATTCGGCATGGGCGGCATGCGGGACCGTCTCCAGGAGTTGCAGGAGATACGGGGTTCCGCCAACCACATCCAGTTCGGCCCGCCGGGTGAGTTCATCGCGGAGCGTCACGGCGTCGATGCCGCGCGTGCCCGCCTCGTACATCTCGTGGATCGCTTTGAAGATGCGGCGATGGGCATCCATGTAGAAGCAGGTGTGAGTGATCTGCGACTGGACCTCGTCGATCGAGTCGTTGACCAGCAAAATGCTCCCGAGGACGCACCGCTCCGCCTCCAGATCCTGGGGCGGAACCTTGTCCATGAAGTCGCCGATGGCTTCCTTCTTGGGAGGGTTGAACGCCATGAACTTCGATCCGATCCACAAGGACAGCCATCATGCGAACCACCTGCCGAGCGTCGCACACGCATTCTCGGGAGATGTCTTTGTCCCGGCAGGGACATCCGAAAATAGCCCACCGATTCATCGGTGGGTCAGCAGGCCCCCGTTGCCCGACAGCCCCGTCAGGGGCGACAGACACATCGTGAACAGAGGGTCAAATTCCAGGTTCTGTCGTCCCTATCGGGACTGGAATCTGGAGATCTCAACCCGGTGGCCCCACCGTTGAAACGGTGGGCTATTGTCGACCGTCCCTGGCGGGATGAAGAAGGCGGAAGTCTAACACGAATCCGCCCGTGTTTCGCGGGACAGTGACAAAAAAACACCTCTCCGGACCCCGGAGAGGTGTGGCGATTCTCTCATGTTCCCCCACCGGGTTCAATCCGCCGGGAATGCTGCGACCTCGAATCGGTAGGACGGCCTTTCCAGGCCGTCCTGGGGCTCCCTTGCACCGAGACGGCCTGGAAAGGCCGTCTTACACGAACTATCGGATCGACGAGGCCGTCGGCACGATCCACACCTTGACCTCGGTCGCGATGTCGGCGTGCAACTGGAGCTTGACGGTGTACATGCCGAGTTCCTTCAGTGCCCCTTCGAGACGAACCATGTCGACTTCGACCGGGTAGTTCGCCGCCTTGAGGGCCTTGCTGATCTCGGGAGCCCCGATCGAGCCATACAGATGACCGTCGTCGGTCGCGTTGGCTTCGAGGGTGACGCTGTAGTCCTTGATCTTGTCGCCGATTTGCTTCAGCGCCTTGAGCTTGGAAACAGCGACTGCGTCCTGGCGCTGGCGATGGCGGAGTACCATCGACTTGTTGGCTTCGGTGGCGACCGTGGCCAATCCGAGTGGCAGCAGGTAGTTACGTGCGTAACCCGGCTTGACCTTCACAATTTGACCTTGGTCACCGACGTTCTCGATGTGTTCGGTCAGGAGCAGTTCAATTCCGCCACGACGATCCGCAGAACGCAGACGTTCTTTACGCTTGGGAGGCATGTTCCACCTTGTTCAATTCAAAGGCTTGCCGCTCCGACGGATGAGCGCCAGGCTCAAACTGGAACGGCAATGTGTCTGTCACAGTCGAGCGGCGAAGGTCTGGAAAACCACGTCACGAATGACATCGATTCGCCGTAAACCATCACCTCGCAACTGATTGCACCCCGGTGGGTTCGAACCACCAACCTTCGGTTTCGTAGACCGATGCTCTATCCAATTGCGCTAGGGGTGCTGGAAGTTGGTTTATACCGAAGACAGACGCCGATTCGCAAGTGTTCCAGACAATCGGCTGATGGCTAATGGCTAATGGCTAATGGCCAGCAAGTCTTTCTGGCCATCCGCCATCCGCCATCCGCTTCAGTCACTTTTTCAACTTTACCGATTACGCCGACTTTAACGGCAGTGGGTGATGCCACCGAACCGATACTCCAGACACGGTGCCTCTCGGACTCTCCGCTGAGGAACCGCATTTCTGGGAGTCGACCGACTGTGGTCAGGCGGAATCCTGCATTTCGAATTGCCATCGGGGGGCTGACTGTTGCGGTCATGCTGTGCCTCGTGGGAGCCATTTCGCTCCTGAGTTCGACGCGACCGACGGAGGCCACCGGAGAGACCCCGAGATCCGCAACGACAGCCGCCCTGCAAGTGGCCTCTACCGGGGAGGTGTCGCACCTCCTCGACGAACATCCCCACAAGCTGGTCCCGGAACCGCTCGATCATCAGGCCCACACCGCATCGGCCAGTGATCCGGAAACTCTGGCCCCCGTCCACGATCATCGTCCGGGCCCGTGGACGCCTCGACCGGAAGAGGACATCCCCCAGTACATCGAACTCCCGCCGCCCCCGGAGTCCGATCCGGCCCCCAGGGCGGTTGACTCGAATTCCCCTGCCGATCCGGCTCCGGCCCAACTCTCCAACTTGGAAGCCGAACTCACCACGCTGAAGGGCCGGGTCAGCGAACTCGCCCGCACTCATCTGGAATCTCAGCTGGTCGAAATTCGTCATCAGGAGCAGTTGCTCTCGGCGCACCAGACCCAGCGGATGATCGAAGCCTTACAACGCGATGTCGACGAGTTGAAGGCGCAGCGAATCGGTGTGGCCCCCGCCCGCGGTGCCCGCGCAGAGCCGAAGGAGTTCGAACTGGCCCCCCGGGAATCACCTCCTCCGGCAGAGAACCCGTTGGAGGCCACCCAGGCACAACCCGCTCTGGACCAGACTCCCCTCGCCTCTCTCCACGCAGCCGATTCTGCTCCGGCGTTGACAATTGACACTCCCCGCGAGTCTGCCAATGCCCTCTTCGCCCGAGTCCGGTACGCCCCCGCCCTGGATGTCGCGGGCCGTTACAATGTCGATGCCGACGATGCTCCGCTCCAGGAGGTGCTGACCAAGCTCGGCCCCGTCGCGGGCTGGAATCTTGTCTGCGGACCCGAGATGCAGGGGCGTGTCACCTGTCGCTGGCAGGGGGTCGACCTGAAGCTGGCTCTGGTCCAGCTTCTCAAGGTTCACGGCTGGCAGATTCGTGAGGACGGGGAGTTCGCGATCGTCGAGCCGCTGTCCCGTCCCGCGTCCGCGTCTGGGGAGGAAGCCTCTACCGCCTCGGAGACCGGGGAGCATGCGACATTTCCCCTCTCCCTGGATGTGACACTCGAGAGGTCTGCCCCGCACCCATCGGTCAACAGGTCGCCGGGTTCCGCGTTCACGTCGGAATCTCCTCTGAAAACTCCGGCCAGCCAGCCCCCATTCCGGACCGGCTTCGAACCGTATCGGACGGAATTCCGGCAGATCGCCCACGGCTCCGCAGGACGTGCCTCGACCCGCAAGGGGCGGATCATCATGACGGACTATCCGGAACTCATGGCTCCAGGAACCCGACCTGTCAGCCAGAAAACGGAGTCCCCCCAGTGGGTCGAGATCGCAGCCACGATCCTGGAAATTCGTCAACCGGCGGGGGCACCGCGAAGCGTTTTACGCCAGGCCCTTCCGGTGACTGGCCCAGGCCCCTGCCCCTTGTGCGGGGTCGTTCACGACGGGCCGGTCGGCCAAGTCGGTCACTCCTTCAGAGGCTGGTGGGAGCTGGACGACGGGATCCACGGAGGCGTCTGCCCGCTGACGCCGGAATTGATCACCGCCCAGTTCCAGCAACACTCGACCACGACAGTCACCGCCACCCCGCGTGTGAAAGTCCTCAATCGCCACTTGGCCGAGATCGCTCTGGCCGAGCAACCCGGGTTTCGCCGGCACATCGTTCGCAACGAGAAAACGGGCGCTGAGGCCCAGCCCCTCCCCGGGGGCGTCCAGATTTCGCTGAGACCCACTCGGGGTGAGAATGGCTCGATCCGTCTCGAACTGCGGCCCTCATCGTCCACCTCCACGGAATTCAACACCAGCCTGAACGTGCCTCCGAAGAGTTGTGTCGTCCTCGGTGGCCTGCACTTCGAAAGGGGTCCGTCCTCCGGACCGATGGGCCCCGCGAACGCGAATGACCTGTATGAAGTCGTGATCCTGATCCACGTGCGACCGCTGGACAACGAGAGCCTCTCGCCCCCGGAGCCCCAGACTCCTCGCCCGCCCAGCCTGGCAGTTCCCTCATCGCTGCTGGAGACGCCCCGCTAGAACCTGATCAACGCTTGCGTTGGGGGATCGCACGTCTCGGGAGGGCGAGGCTCCTGCCGAGCCGCTGCCGCCAGTTCGCGCGTCCCCTGGCTCGCGGCTCAGCAGGAGCTTCGCCCTCCCAGCGGGAAGTAACTGCGTTCGCCAGAACGCGGGGAGCCCGCCCTCTGGCGAGGGGCGGCTACGAATGGATCTGCCCGCGCGAAGGAGATGCCGGTCGCTGGGGATCTCGCTTCAGCGGCAGCGTCACTTTCTTTCCAGTCCACGCCGACTCGTAGATCGCCAGGATGATCTCGACACTTTTGCGGCCTTCATGCCCATCAATCGCTGGGCGCGTGCCGCAATTCACGGCCTTCAAGAAATCTTCGAACTGCTTCTGGTGCCCGACGAAGGAGATCGCCTTCGGGTCGCTCGACCCGCCGGTGTTGGCAGTCTTCTGAGCCAGCGAAACGCGAAGGGCTGCATCGGTCGGCTGCTCGTTCTCGAACTGCCACAGCAGCACGTCATCCTGCTCGACGATCACCGAGCCTTGCGTGCCGTGGATCTCCATCTTCTTGTTCAGGCCCGGCCAGGCTGCGGTGGTCGCTTGCAACGTGCCGATCGCTCCGTTCTTGAACCTCACCACCGCCGAGCCGACATCCTCGACCTCGATCCGCTCGTGGGCCAGGGTCGCCGTCATCCCAATCACTTCAGACACCTCACCCATCATCCAGGACAGCAGGTCGACGTTGTGGATCGCCTGATTCATATACGCCCCGCCGCCATCAAGATCCCATGTGCCGCGCCAGTGGCCGCTGTCGTAATACTGCTGGGTCCGCCACCACTTGACGTAAGTGTCGCTTAATGTCAGACGACCAAACCGCCCCGCGTCGATGGCCGCCTTGAGAGCCAGATTCGCCGCCGAGAACCGCGAGGGCAGGATTGCCCCGAGCTGCACGCCCGCCTTGGCACAGGCGTCGATGATCGCATCGCACCGCTCCAGCGTGATCTCCAGCGGCTTCTCGACGAGGACATGCTTTCCGGCCTGCGCCGCCTCGACGGCGGCCTCCTTGTGCGCCCCGCTGGGGGTGCAGATCGTCACGATCTGGATATCGGGGTTGCCGAGGAGTTCGTCGAGGTCCTGATACGCCCGGCAGCCGTACTCGGTCGCAAATTGATCGGCCCGACCCGGCGTATGGTTAAAACAACCGACCAGCTTGGCCCCGGGAATCGCGGCGATGGCCTTCGCATGGAAGTGGGCAATCATCCCCGTCCCAATGATGCCGAACCCGTGGATCATGGTGTGTCTCCAATGTGGCACGACGCTCCGCGTCGTGAGTCTCGTCAGTCAGCGCGGCCCGCATTCTGCCGCTCAATCACGGGAGAATGACTGCCCGTTGACCGCATGGCAACCGTATTCAATGTGGTACGACGCGTCGCGTCGGCATGCGTTCACGAGGTGGGCATTTGCTTGTCCTCAATGGCCCAGAGCCGCGTTGACAATTCCTGGTTCAGCCTGGATTATGGAGCTGTGTTGAATCGCGTCCTCGCAGCCCGATGGACGCTGACCAGCGAACAGGGTCCGTGTGAGAGTCTCAATCCGCCACAGACTGAGGTGCCTGCAACATGCAAACTTACACCGCTGTTGTGAAGCAGGACGGCCCGTGGTGGATCGGCTGGGTGGAAGAACTTCCCGGCATCAATTGCCAGGAGCCCTCGCGTCCGGCGTTGCTCCATTCTCTTCAAGTCACGCTTCGAGAAGCCTTGGAAATGAATCGACAGGAGGCCCGGCAAGCAGCCGGAACCGATTTTGAGGAAGAGAGTATTGCGGTATAAAACGCCGAGATTTGGTGCGTCATCTGACGCAACATGGTTGCCGCCTGCTCCGCGAAGGAGGCTGCCAATCGTGGTGGTGGAATCCGGCCTTGAATACCCGCAGTGCAGTTCCGCGTCACACGGAAATCAACGATCCTCTGGCCAGGAAGATTTGCAAGGATCTCGGTGTGCCGGGGCTGTGATTTGCCCCCGTGACTGTCGCCTTGAGACGAATGCGCCCAGTTGAGACGAGTCGACTTTGCCCGTCACTAAGCGTCAGCGTCGTGCCATAAGGTCGATCACGCGCGGACCGAGTACCTCCCGCTTCGGGTGCACGCCCAGGCCCGGTTCGCGGCTGGCTTCCATGAAGCCCTGCACCCGCTGCGGTGCCCCGTCGGCGGAACTCACGGTCACGTAGCTGTTGAAGTCGGTACGGGTGAACCGGTACTCCTCCGGCACGCTGTGGGCCAGATGGGCAATCGCAGGCGTGGTGATATCGCCGCCCCAACTGTCTTCGAGGGTCATGGCGATCCCCATCGAGACGCACCTTGATCCGGCTTCGTAGTTCGACTGTTGGAGTTCAGGCTTGAGCCTGTCTTGGGGCTGGCAAGGCCCGATCGCCGATCGCGGTCGAAGCAGCCTGAAGGCTGAACTCCAACAGTCGAAGTCGCACAGCCTGCCAGACTTCCGAAGTCTTCCGAGACTTCGGAAGTCTACGAACCCCGCAGCATAAATGCCGTAGGCGTCAACGCACAGCGGATTACCGGTTTCGAATCCCCTCGATTTCGTTACCCTACGGGTGGACGACACCATTCTCCCAAGGCACTCCGATGAGCCAGATGGAATCCGATGAACTCGAACAGCGGTTTGAAGCTCTGTTCGGGCAGATCGACGAACTGACCGATCAGTGCCTGTACAAGTCGGCGGTGCGTGTGGCCAATGAGATTCGCCGGTTGGCCAAGTCCGAGGGGCGGCTGGTCGAGTACATCCGTGGCCTGTTCATCGCCATGAACTACGGCGTGTCGTGCCTCGACCCTGAGTCGGGTCGCGACCACGCGCTCGAACTGATTGCGATCCTTGAAAACGAAGACCGCGCCCGCCAGTTGCAGCCCGACCTCCCCGAAGAGCAGTACGACTGGTATCGCAGCCGGTTCTCCTCGTGTGCGTACGACAACTTCGCGCGGGCTGTGGCCAACATCCAGGGGTTCAACTCGGACGGGATGCACGCCTGCATCAATGACGGACTCCAGGTCTGCCGCCGCACGGGAAAGCTGGAGTGCCTCAAGTGCTTCCGCGAGTACGCTGCCGAGGTGTACGAGGCGGCTGACGATCTGGAGATGGCGCTTCACAACGCCCGCCTGGGGATCGCCCATGTCGATCCGGGGCCGCATGACCGGCGCTGGGTGGGGGTCAAAGAGGAGGCCCGGCTGCTGCTGCTGCAAGGGCAGATCGAGGAGGCCCTCGCGGGACTGCAGCGCGGCTGGTCGATGAAGGACGAGTACCACGATCCATATGCGGCCACGTTGGAAGGCCACATGCTGATGAAGGTGCTACTCACGCTCAACGCGCGGGCGGCCGAGTTATCACAGTGGGTCACGCCCGAGATCATCGCCAAGTTCACGGCACCGCCGCGCGGGGAGTATGCGTGGTTCGACTTGCGGACCGACATGTTCGAGTCATTCTTCGCGTTCTGCGCTGGGGATCATGCGAAGGCCATCTCGCTGCTGGAGCAGTGGGATCCGATCCTGCGGCGGCAGAAATGTCTCGACGAGTGGTTCCATGTGCGGCTGCAACTGATCGCCACATTGCGATACGCGGGGCAGATGCAGCGGGTGCCGGGGTTGGCCCAGCAGCTCGAAGCGAGAGCCACCGAGGCGCGGGATTACCTCACGCTGCGGCGGCTGAAGCGGGTGCTCGATCCGGCGACTCAACCGACGCCGCTGGGGTTGCTGGGGGATGTGACGGTGGGTCCGTTTGCAGTAATGCGATTGGACGGACCGGTGGCTCTCGCGGGTGTGGCTCCCGCGTCCGCCGAGGAGCCCGCAGCGACTGGTGAAGCGCCCTCTGTCGAACCAGAGCGCCCGCCGTCCGCACTGGTCCCCGCCATCGAGGCCCTGGTCGCCGAGTTGCAAACTGCCTCGTCCGAGCCGGAGTTCTCCGCGGTCCGGGCGAAGGTGATCGAGCTACCGCCGCAATCGGTGACGGATGACCGGGATGCGAGCAAGCTGTTGCAGTTGCTCAAATACTCGCTGACGCACACGGCCGATTCGGCGTCGCTCTGGGCCTGGGCCGAGGCGGTGGGTGAGCCGTTTGGCCGCATGGCGAACATCATTTGCCATCGAGCGGTGCTGGGGGCGATCCTGGCGCAGTTCCCTGCTGATCCGCCGGTGATCTCGTCGGAGCGGATTACCGAGCTGTTCCGGGCGTCGATGGACCTCGACCCGCACTCGGCATTTTCACACTCGCAAGCGGGGACGTTCCACCTGCAACAGGGGAACCTCAGCGAGGCCGAGCGCTGCCTGTCGCGAGCGTGTCGATTGGATCGGGCGGCCAGTTCCCCGGCCTTGCAACTGGCCGATGTCTATAGCCAGACCGACCGCCGCCGGGATGGATTGGCTGTGCTGGACATGTGCCTACGAGAGGGGACGCAAGACCCGGACGTGGCCTGGGAGGCGGCTCTCTATGCCTATGGGCTGGAGCAGTACGAGCCGGTGCTGACGTACCTCGACCGGTTCGATCAGTGGAAGCCCAACTCGCCGTGGAGCGGGCACTACCGGGCGGCGGCTCTACTGGAGTTGGAGCGCTACGGGGAGGCCCTCGCCGCTGCCGAGGCCGACGATGCGATCAACCCCGAGGCAACGTATGCGTCCCTGTTGCAGAAGGTCTCGGCCTCTGCGGGATTGAAGCAGGATGAGGCGTGTCGCGCGGGGCTGCGGGAGATTCTGGCGATCCCGCTGCGAACAGTGACCACACTGAGTGTGCAGGGGTTGGCGCGGCTGCATCGCCGGTTGTGGATCGCCCTGCATGCGTGGGCAGCGGGCGACCCGCTCGTGGAGAGCTACGAGACGTATTTGATCGGGACGGGACTGGCTCCGAACGAGATGTTTGCAGCCATTCGCGAGGCGTCTGGGCTGTCCCCGATCGAGGACGGCATCAACTTCTACCGCGTCCTGCTGCGGCAGACGATGGACGAGACGTGGAAGGACTCGGTGTATTGCCTGGCCGGTGAAGAGGAGTGGACCGAGTACGAAGCGGTGTGGGGCGTGCTGGCCGAGGATGAAGACACAGCCCGGCGGCTGGTCGTCGACATGCAGGGCCGAGCCATGGACCGCACCGCCGAAGTCCTGGGCGTCGACGAGGGCGGATCCGAGTACACCGACATCCCCGGCGTCGTGTGGCAGGGCCTGCGGGCGAGCCCGTCGGAGGATCAGGACGACGACGACGAGTTCGACGACGACGACGATGACGATGACGACGACGAGTTCGATCCCGACGACGACTCGGACAAGTAATTCGTTGAGCCGCGACGCGAAGGCTCTGCGGAGCGGAGCGCGCGGCATGCTCACGCTTCGCCGTTATGGCACCGTCAGGCCCTCGCGGATCGCGTAGCGGGCGAGTTCCACGCGGTCGTGAATGCCGAGCTTCTGCATGATGCGGTACTTGTGGCTTTCAATCGCCCGCTCGGACAACACCATGGACTTGGCCACTTCCTTCACGCTCTCACCACGGGCCAGATGCCTCAGCACTTCCAACTGGCGGTTGGTCAGCGTGAGCAGGTAGCTGCTGGAGCGGACGAGATACTTTTGGACGGTGGGGTTGTAGTCCATGCGATCGAGAACTTCGGGGGAGAAACAGCTCTCCCCGCGACTGGCCGCGCGCAGGGCCTCGACGATCCGCGAGGAGCGTTCCGCCTTGAGGAGATACCCTCGGGCATTGACTCGCAGCGTCTGGTCCAGAAACACATCGGTCACGTAGTCGGTAAAGAACACGAGGTTCAAGGCGGGCAGCCGGTTGAGCACCTCTTCGGCCATCGTGAACGCCCCGCGTCCGGGCAGCTCCACATCGCACAGCACCAGCTCGGGTTTGAGTTCAATGATGCGGCGGAACCCGTCGTCGCTGTCGGTCGACGTGCCGATCACGTCGAAGTCCAATTCGCGCTGCAGCAGTGCCGTGAGGGCTTCACACAACAGAGGACAGTCGTCCACGATGAACGTCGAGACACGTCGAGGGGAGGTGGCGATCACAGTGGGATACTCCGAACAACGGCAGGTGGGTTCAGGGAATGTTCACGAATCAAAGTGTTTGTACGCTAGGCAATCGGCAAAACACCTCCAGAGAGGACACCGGAATAGCTCACTTCTGGAGAGTTCTCGCGCAGCCCAAAGAAATCAGTCCGCTTCGCGTAAAACCACTCAGAACCTCGAATTCGCTGTGGTTCACAGGCACAGGATCGATAGCGACTTCAACCCACGCACTTTGAAGTGGAGTGCTATCACTCGGTCATGTGCGTGATCTACTGGTTGTGCATCGAGATCACCGCGATGCGACGGAATCCCGTTGCATGAGGAGCATTGGACTCTACTCAACTCGACAACTGAGTCCTGTCACACCCTCGGGATAGACACGAATCCGTCATGCAGCTGACATTTTC
>JAYTFV010000153.1:0-4800 GCA_043734065.1 Planctomycetota bacterium | reverse complement strand
GTGGCGATCCAGCGTCAGTCGGGTGGTGACCTGGCCGAAATCCTGGACAAGATTTCGCACGTGACCCGCGAGCGCCAGGAACTGCTGGGACATGTGCAGGCCCTGACCGGGGAAGGTCGCATCAGCGGCATCGTGCTGATGGGACTCCCGATCGCGATCTTCCTATGCGTATGGAAGATGAATCCGGACTACGTGATGATCCTGTTCACCGATGAACTGGGCCGCAAGATGGTGGCCGTGGCCATCGGCCTGCAGATACTCGGTGCCTGGTCCATCAAGAAGATCGTACAGATCAAGGTGTGACTCTCCCCATCTTCCAGTCTCCCCGTCTCCTATCTCTCCCCAGGCCGACTCGCTTGAAACGCGACAACCGGAGCCACCTATGAACACAACCTACCTGATTCCGTTTGCCATTGCCGGTTCAATTACCGCCGGTGTGTGGTGTGTCTCCACGCTGTTCTTTGGGGACAAGGAGAACCGCACCTCCGAACGCCTCAAGGAGCTACGCGATCCGCGTCGCCGCAAGGATCGCAAGGAGGAAAATGCCACCGTCGGGAGCATGCTCAAGGCCGCCGCCCCGACGCTGTCGAAGGCCCTCCAGCCCCAGAACGAACTGGAGCAGAATGCCCTCAAGGTCGAACTCGCGAACGGGGGGTTCTCGTCTCCGCACGCCCCGATGATCTACCTGTCGTTGAAGATGCTCTTCATGGGGGTCTTTGCCGTGATTGGAGGCGGGATCGGACTCTTCGCTCAGGGATTGACGACCAACGCCCTGATGACGGTCGTCGGAGCCGCCGGGGTCGGGTTCTATGTTCCCGTGATCGCCTTGCGGGTGATGGTCTCCATGCGGCAGGAAGCCATCTTCCTGTCCATGCCCGATGCCCTGGACCTGCTCGTGGTCTGCGTGGAGGCCGGACTCGGTCTCGATGCCGCCATGCGCCGCGTCAACGAAGAACTCGCCGATACCGCCGTTGAGCTGTGCCAGGAGATGACCGCCTGCAACATGCAACTCCAAATGGGCCGAGCCCGCCGCGACGTGCTGCATGACCTGGGAGTGCGGACCGGGGTCGACGATGTGAAGACGCTGGTGGCGATTCTGATTCAGGCCGAGAAGTTCGGATCGTCGATCGCCAACGCCCTCCGCGTGCAGTCGGACAGCATGCGCATCAAGCGACGGCAGATGGCCGAAGAGCAGGCCCAGAAGACCGGCGTGAAGATCATCTTCCCGCTGGTGCTGTTCATCTTCCCCGGGATTTTCGTGGTCCTCGTCGGCCCGGCAGCGATCATGGTGATCCGCCAGATGCTGAACGACGGCGGCTGATGTTCGCCGAATACCATCCGCTCCCGCATCACAGACGGGGCCGAATTCGAGGACGCGGCTGAAGGCGTGGTCGTGGTGGCCGGGGAGTGGGCGGGGCTCCTCCGTTGGCCTTCTTCTCCAAGCTCCTCTGAATGATCTGCTGGATCAAGCCACCGGCGCTCTTCATGCCGATCCGCTTGCCGAATTCGCCCAGTGCCTTCCCATCCAATTGGGGCTTGTCGAGCGTGCCGTACATCGGGAGCGGGACCACTTCCCCCTGCAGGCCCGCCAGCAGCGGCCTCCCCGCAATCCACTTGTCCGGGATCGGCACCGAGAGCTGGAAGTCGATCGTCTGGTCAAAGCCGACCGACCCCTGGCTCTGGATGACGACATCGCCGAACCCGACCTGCAAGTCTTTGTGATACACCCGACCCTGGGCAACGGTGAAGGGCACCTGCTGATCCTCGACCGAAATCCACTGCGAGTTCGGTCCCGCGGGGCGTCCCATGATCGTTTGCAGCCCTCCCAGAGCAGCGGCGATTTGGCGCGTCTGCGGACTGGGGCCGACCTGAGCGGAATGGATGTGAAACACTCCCTCGAAGTCACCCGCGTACGGCGGAGCCAGAGCGACTCGCGCGGGAGAGGCCGATACCGAGAACTTCCCCTCAATGCTCGTCGCCGACCCCAGAATCGGCGAGACATACCGCATCCAGGAGTCGCTCATCTCCTGTGTCAAGTCGACGTTCTCAAACACCGGCCCGCCATCGAAGACGAGATACTTCCCCGCTGGAGTGAACTCGATTCGAGGAGAGGCCACCCACCGCCCTTCGCCAATCGGCAACCGGTTCGGGTTGATCGATAACTGGTTCTCGGACCAGTCGATATTGATCAGCGCCTTCTCCGACCTGAACCCCAGCACGTTCGCTGACGCCCATTGCACATCGGCACTGACCCGTAGCGGTGCCGCGACGACGGCGGGGGCATTTACCGGAGTCGGTTCTCCGGCCACGACGGGCATGGGGGCCAGCGCGGCGGTCGTCCCCGGACGCAGGGCTCCCTCGACCCGAATCTCGCCGAGTTGCAGCCCCTCCACTTGAATCCGGCTGGCCCACTCGGGTGGCAACCGGGCCAGCAGATCGGCAGGATTCAGGTCGCACTTCCCCTTCAAGCTGCAAATCGCCTGACCCGGCAAATCCTGCACGGTCCCGGTGAAGTCCGCGTTCACGATCGGCGTGCGCAGCCGGACCGATTCGAAGGTGACGAGTTGCCCATGGAGGTCGCCGTGGCCCTCGGAGATCAGTTGCAGATTGTCGCCGGTCCAGCGGAACGGCGGCGACTGAGCGTCGACGGGGCTGAGCTGCACATCGAGATGCGGCAGCTTGATCTCCGCAGCCAGCAGCAGTTCCTTCTCGGACGGCACCACTTCGGCGTTGGCCTCCAGCGAGACTACACCCGACAGAACGCGTCCGGATGTGAGCGATCCGAGCCACGGTGACAGCACCGCCAGCGGCAGGGACGGCACCGAGAGTTTCAGCTTGCCGCTGCCAATTCCGGGTTCCGCTCCATCGGGCAGGTTCCAACTGAGCGACCCCGTCAGCGGCTGGGCGACGGCGGGCTGGCGGAGGAGCGCGGTCAACTCGCCGACGAGTTCCTCCTCCCCGGCCTTCTGGCTTTTGAAGGTCGCCTTTTGGAGGTCGATGATCGCGAGGAGTTTGCCTTCCACGGGCGGTGCCGTAGCGGGCTTGATCGCAGGCTGGACAGTTGCAGGCGGGGGGGCCGCGACTGCGGGTTGCTCCGCGACCAAATCTAGGGCAACTGGGGCGGTGTGGGCGTCATCGGGCAGTACCTCATTCGGATCGGTCGTCGGGGCTGTAGCCGGACCGACTTTGCTCACTACTGGCATCGGAGCCTTCCCCACTGCGGCGACTTGGCCCCGCGTCTCCTCGCGGACTGTGATCTCACCCGCCTTCAATTGCAGGTCGATCAACGGGCGTTTCCCGCTCCCTTTCTTGAGGCTGAGACGCTGGATGAACTGGTCGTAGTTAGAGACTCCGTCATCGAAGTAGACCTTGAGTTCCGGCTTCTCGACGACAATCGTCCCCAGATCATCAGTCGACTTGGCCAACTCCCACAGCGACTTGGACAACGTGACATGTTTGAGCTTCAGCGACGGACGCCCCTGGTCATCCGGGATCATCACATCGTTCAGTTGCATCGGCGAGATCCAGCCCGCACTGGCCGAGCCGATGACAACGCCCGGCGGCAGCTCCGCCATCAGCATGGCTGGTAACTGATTCCGCAGGCTGGTCAGCATGACGATCTGCGGAGCCAATCCGACCGTCACGAGCAACAGCAGCATCGGCAGCAGGCACCCGCACCCGCGCTTGCGCGGCTTCTGGGGCGGCGCAACGGGCGGTGTCTCCGCAGCGGGCGTCACGACCGCTCCGGCCACACTTGTCTCAGGCAGTGTCTTCTCGTCCACCATCACGCACCTCTCATGTCCCTGAAAACCGTCAACGGTCCGACGATTGTGCAGGTCAGTATCTTACGCAATCCACGACCACTAGGGGAGACCGGGCAGTCAGCGGTCAGCTTTCAGCGGTCAGCCAGAAAGTCCGAGGAATCTTTTGGCTGATCGCTGATCGCTTCGAGTACAGACCGATTCTGAAACTGCTCTCAGCTCTGGAAACATGCCAATTCGGGTGCAATTCTGCGAGAATGTCTCAGGTTTCGTTGATCCGATCGCGGTGTTTGCGCGGAATATAACGCCGCGATGCCATGCAGATGGCCCAGATTTCGCCGGTCTGGGCGGTTTCTCTCATGAGTTCACACAATCTTCGTTTCTGACGAAACTTTCTTGTTGACAGGGAGTTCATTCGCCCGAAAAATGAGTGCTGCTCGGATGAGACCCCACCTGATCCCCCTTCCACGCGATTCTCCATGACTAATTCCAACTTCTGGTTGTCCGGACAATTGCGTTGCCGCTTGGGATCACACAATTCGTGGTCTGAGGACTGAACCTCAGAAGCCAGGAAGCCGTCCAGGATGTAGACGGTTGTGTTGGGCTGCCAGTAAGGCGAGTGCCCCGGGGGTCAAATTCCGCCAAGGTTGGCTGTTGAGCGCTCACAGTGTTCTCAAAGAGAGAGGGGAACGATTCGATGGATTTTCATTTCGACGTGGATCCGGATCTGGATCTGGCAATCGGCACGGAGTTGAGTCTGGACGAGGCGGAGGGCGAGTTTGAACTCGAAGACTTCGCATCGCTCGGGATCGATCCCTTGACGCCGACTGGAGCCAAGCCTGGTTCTGAAGAGAAGGTGCGAGTACTGGCTGCACGGTACGCTGCGGGCGTCCCCCTGTGGCATGATTCCGATTGCTACGATCATGGACCGGTCGAAGCGTCCTTCACCGATTCGGAGGATTCCGATGCGTTGGAGGAACTGGAAGTCGTGGCCGAAGACGACTTCTAGTCGTCTGACGAGTTGAGTCACTTCAACTCG